>CABUCP010000076.1 GCA_902490055.1 uncultured Klebsiella sp.
CAGCGTGGTGAATAAGTTAACCCCAGGTCGCACGGACTGTAGGCCGGATAAGGCGCAGCCGCCATCCGGCGTAAAGCGGCTCCTGAACCGCGGATATTGCCCGGCGGCGCTGCGCTTGCGCGGGCCTACGGGCAAGGTCCGTAGGCAAGTTTATTGTCGCATGTAGCCCGGATAAGGCGCTTTGCGCCGCTATCCGGGACAGCTCGCTATGACAAACTACTCCGGCGTACCGGCATAAATATCAAAACGGTGGCCTTTGGTCACCACCGCGTTCGGCGTGGCGACATCCGCCAGCGGCGGCGCATAGTCAGGACGCTTCACCACCACCCGTTTGGTTGCCAGCTGTCGCGCCGGCGCCAACAGGCCATCGGCATCTAAATCCGGCCCCACCAGCGACTGAAACACGCGCATCTCTTTCTTCACCAGCGCGCTTTTCTGCTTGTGCGGGAACATCGGATCCAGATAAACCACCTGCGGACGCGGCGTGATATCGGTCAGCGCATGCAGGCTGGAGGCATGGATCAGCTGTAGCCGCTCTTGCAGCCAACCGCCGATTTCCGCATCGGCATACCCGCGCGCCAGGCCATCGTCGAGCAGCGCGGCGACCACCGGGTTACGTTCCAGCATCCGTACGCGGCAACCGACCGATGCCAACACGAAGGCATCACGCCCCAGGCCGGCGGTAGCGTCAACCACATCCGGCAGGTAATCGCCTTTCACACCTACCGCTTTGGCAACGGCTTCACCGCGACCGCCGCCAAACTTGCGCCGGTGGGCCATCGCCCCGCCGACGAAATCGACGAAGATCCCGCCAAGCTTGGGTTCATCGCGTTTACGCAGCTCCAGATGCGAGGTAGTTAATACCAGCGCCATCGGGTTATCGGCATCATGCTCCAGCCCCCAGCGGGCGGCCAGAATAGATAAGGCGCCGTCACCGGCGCCTGTGTCATCGACTAAGCAAATCTTCACCGCAGACTTAACCCTTAATACCGTAATGCTCAAGCATCGCGTCCAGCTGCGGCTCGCGCCCGCGGAAACGTTTGAACAGCACCATCGGCTCTTCGGAACCGCCGCGGCTCAGGATGTTGTCGAGGAACGACAGACCGGTTTCGCGGTTGAAAATGCCCTCTTCTTCAAAGCGTGAGAAGGCGTCTGCCGCCAGCACGTCGGCCCACAGGTAGCTGTAGTAGCCCGCTGCATAACCGCCAGCGAAGATGTGGCTGAAAGCATGCGGGAAGCGGCCCCAGGTTGGGCCCGGCACCACGGCGACCTGCTTTTTAATTTCCGCCAGGGTCTCAAGGATTTTCGCCCCCTGCTGCGGCGAGTATTCCGCGTGGAGACGGAAATCGAACAGGCCGAACTCCAGTTGGCGCAGAATAAACATCGCCGCCTGGTAGTTTTTCGCCGCCAGCATTTTTTCCAGCAGCTCTTGCGGCAGCGGTTCGCCGGTTTCGTAGTGACCGGAGATAAACGCCAGCGCTTCCGGCTCCCAGCACCAGTTTTCCATAAACTGGCTCGGCAGCTCGACTGCATCCCATGGCACGCCGCTGATCCCGGACACGCCGGCGGTATCGATACGGGTCAGCATGTGGTGCAGACCATGACCGAACTCGTGGAATAGGGTGATGACTTCGTCGTGTGTGAACAGCGCCGGTTTGCCGTTTACCGGGCGGTTGAAGTTACAGGTCAGGTAAGCGACCGGTTTTTGCAGTGAGCCATCCAGCTTACGCATCTGGCCCACGCAGTCGTCCATCCACGCCCCGCCGCGCTTATGTTCACGAGCATACAGGTCGAGATAGAAGCTACCGCGCAGTTCATTATTTTCGTCATACAGCTCGAAGAAACGCACTTCCGGATGCCACACATCGACATCGGTACGCTCTTTGGCGGTTATGCCGTAAATGCGCTTAACCACTTCGAACAGGCCGTTAACGGCTCTGTTTTCCGGGAAATACGGGCGCAATTGTTCATCGCTGATGCTGTAGAGATGCTGTTTCTGTTTTTCGCTGTAGTAAGCGATATCCCACGGCTGCAGCTCATCGACGCCAAACTCGGCTTTGGCGAAAGCACGCAGTTGAGCGAGCTCTTTTTCGCCCTGCGGGCGCGCGCGTTTAGCCAGGTCAGTCAGGAAATCGAGCACCTGCTGCGGGTTTTCGGCCATTTTGGTGGCCAGTGACTTAAAGGCGTAGCTTTCAAAGCCCAGCAGTTGCGCCAGCTCGTGACGCAGGGCGAGGATTTCCGCCATCACCGGGCTGTTATCCCATTTACCGGCGTTCGGCCCCTGATCGGAGGCGCGGGTGGAATAGGCGCGATACATCTCTTCGCGCAGCGCCTGGTTATCGCAGTAGGTCATCACCGGCAGGTAGCTCGGGATATCCAGGGTCAGCAGATACCCTTCCTGCTCTTTCGCCTGGGCCTGAGCCTGAGCGGCGGCCAGCGCGCTTTCCGGCATGCCAGCGAGCTCGGCGACATCGGTCACCAGCTTGTTCCAACCCATGGTGGCATCGAGCACGTTATTGCTATACAGGTTGCCAAGCTCAGAGAGGCGCGCGGCGATTTCTCCGTAGCGTTTCTGGGCCTCTGGCGGCAGACCAATACCGGATAATTCAAAGTCGCGCAGCGCGTTATCGACCGCTTTTTTCTGCGCGGTATTCAGCGTGGCGTAGTTATCGCCGTCGCGCAGGTCGCGGTAGGCCTGGTACAGGCCTTCATGCTGGCCGACCCAGGTGCTGTACTCGGAGAGCAGCGGCAGGGTCTGTTCGTAAGCTTCACGCAGTTCCGGGCTGTTTTTTACCGAATTCAAATGGCTGATTGGCGAGAAGATGCGCCCCAGCACATCGTCCACTTCCGCCAGCGGCTGGCAAAGATTTTCCCAGCTATACGGCGCGCCGTGCGCCACCGCGCTTTCCACCGCGGCCCGGCAATCATCCAGCGCTTTGGTGACCGCAGGGACCACGTGCTCCGGTTTAATCGCAGAAAAAGGCGGCAATGAAAAAGGCGTCAGTAATGGATTGGTCATATGCGCTGTCCTGTTGAAGAGGGTGAATGAAGCGCGCGTTCCGGCGCTTTTGCATGAGATCTAGAATGGGGGATAGTTGGGGGAATTTCAATGACAGGCGGTGCGACAGCGGCAATCCTGGGCGAACTACGGTAAACTGTCGGTTAACTTGTTTAATTCCCGGAATCTCTGCATCCATGCTCAGTTATCGCCACAGCTTTCACGCAGGCAACCACGCCGACGTCCTAAAACACACCGTTCAGAGTTTGATCATTGAATCGCTGAAAGAGAAAGAAAAACCGTTTCTCTACCTGGACACCCACGCCGGCGCGGGCCGCTATCAGCTGAGCGGCGAGCACGCCGAGCGTACCGGCGAATATCTCGAAGGTATCGCCCGTATCTGGCAGCAGGACGACCTGCCGGCAGAGCTGGAGCCGTATATTTCGGTCGTCGAGCACTTCAACCGCAGCGGCCAGCTGCGCTACTACCCGGGTTCGCCGCTGATCGCCCGCCAGCTGCTGCGCGAGCAGGACAGCCTGCGGATGACCGAACTGCACCCGAGCGACTTCCCGCTGCTGCGCGCCGAGTTCCAGAAAGACAGCCGCGCGCGCGTCGATAAAGCCGATGGCTATCAGCAGCTGAAGGCCAAGCTGCCGCCGGTTTCTCGTCGCGGTCTGATTCTTATCGACCCGCCGTACGAAATTAAAACCGACTATCAGGCGGTGGTCACCGGGATTAACGAAGGTTATAAACGCTTCGCTACCGGCACCTACGCGCTGTGGTATCCGGTAGTGCTGCGCGCGCAAATCAAGCGTATGATCAAAGAGTTAGAAGCCACAGGTATTCGCAAAATTCTGCAGATTGAGCTGGCGGTGCGTCCGGACAGCGATCAGCGCGGCATGACCGCCTCCGGGATGATCGTTATCAACCCGCCGTGGAAGCTGGAACAGCAGATGAACAACGTGCTGCCGTGGCTGCACAGCAAGCTGGTTCCGGCCGGTACCGGTCATGCGACCGTAAGCTGGATCGTACCGGAGTAATCGCAACCATCGGTGGAACCTTTTAAGCCTCGCGCTACAATCGCGGCAATCAACGATTAAGGACATATGGGCATGAGCAAACATTATGATTACCTCGCCATCGGCGGCGGCAGCGGCGGTATCGCCTCGATTAACCGTGCGGCAATGTACGGCCAGAAGTGCGCGCTGATTGAAGCCAAAGAGCTGGGCGGCACCTGCGTCAACGTCGGCTGCGTGCCGAAAAAAGTGATGTGGCATGCGGCGCAGATTCGCGAAGCGATTCATCTGTATGGCCCGGATTACGGTTTCGATACCACTATCAACCATTTCGACTGGGATAAGCTGGTTGCCAGCCGCAGCGCCTATATCGACCGCATTCATACCTCCTACGACAACGTACTGGGTAAGAACAACGTTGATGTTATCAAAGGCTTTGCGCGCTTTGTCGATGCCCACACCGTTGAAGTAAACGGTGAAACGATTACCGCCGATCATATCCTGATCGCCACCGGCGGCCGTCCAAGTCATCCGAACATTCCGGGTGTCGAATACGGGATTGATTCCGATGGTTTCTTCGAGCTGCCGGCGCTGCCGAAGCGCGTTGCGGTGGTCGGCGCGGGCTATATCGCCGTTGAACTGGCCGGTGTGATTAACGGCCTTGGCGCCGAAACTCATTTGTTCGTGCGTAAACACGCGCCGCTGCGTAGCTTCGATCCGCTGATCGTTGAGACCCTGGTAGAAGTAATGAACGCCGAAGGCCCGCAGTTACACACTAACGCTATCCCGAAAGCCGTGGTTAAGAATGCCGACGGCAGCCTGACTCTGGAACTGGAAGATGGCGGCAGCCAGACGGTGGATTGCCTGATTTGGGCGATTGGCCGCGAACCGGCGACCGATAATTTCAACCTGGCGGCAACGGGCGTTAAAACCAACGATAAAGGCTACATCGTCGTTGATAAGCTGCAGAATACCAACGTGCCGGGCATCTATGCCGTGGGCGATAATACCGGCGCCGTCGAGCTGACCCCGGTCGCGGTGGCCGCTGGCCGTCGTCTGTCCGAACGCCTGTTTAACAACAAGCCGGAAGAGCACCTGGACTACAGCAACATCCCGACCGTGGTCTTCAGCCACCCGCCAATCGGCACCGTCGGCTTAACCGAGCCGCAGGCGCGCGAGCAGTACGGCGACGACGCCGTGAAGGTGTATAAATCGTCCTTCACCGCAATGTATACCGCCGTGACCTCTCATCGCCAGCCGTGCCGTATGAAGCTGGTCTGCGTCGGCCCGGAAGAGAAGATTGTCGGTATTCACGGTATCGGCTTCGGTATGGATGAGATGCTACAAGGCTTTGCGGTCGCGCTGAAGATGGGCGCCACCAAAAAAGACTTCGACAACACCGTTGCCATTCACCCGACCGCGGCGGAAGAGTTCGTCACCATGCGTTAATCCGCACAGCCCCGTCTCCGGACGGGGTTTTTATTGCTCCGCCGCCAGATTGCGCAGGATCTGATGGCCGATGTAGTTGCTCCAGTTAAAGCTGTTTTGCAGCACCACCACCGCATTCTGATTCGCTTTATCGAAGCCGATATAGCTTGAATAACCGCCGATATACCCCACCTGATAGGTCAATTGCTGCTTGCCGAACGTATCGGTCACCCAGGCGATATTCGCCGCTTCGATCCGTCGCGGATAATAATCGACGCTAACGTCCTTGAACGCCTTGTCCAGCGCCGCCTGACCGGTGGGCTCGAAGTGAGCGCGGGCATACTTAATCAGATCGCCGGCATCGCTGTATAAACTCGCCGCGCCGACCATGTTATTAGTGAACTGCCAGTCCGGGGTCAGCGCGCCGCGCGGTTTAAACTTCGGCTGGTCGCCAGCATGGCCCAGCGCACGCCGTGGATAAGCGCGTAGCGTTTGCGGCAGGAAGCTGGTATTCCCCATCGCCAGCGGGCGGAAAATCATCCTTGACGCCAACGATTCGATCGACTCGCCGGTTTGGTATTTGAGGATGTAGCCGAGGATTGCAAAGCCCAGATTGGAGTAGCCCGGTTCATGCTCCAGCGGCGCACTGAAGTTGCTCAGATAACTCAGCACGCCGTCGGCGTCGAGCTCATGATAGAAATTCTCACCATCGTTGAGATAGGCCAGCAGATGCTCAAGCGACAGCATATTCATCGGCTGACGCGGCAGCCCGGAGGTATGAGTGACCAGCTGCAGCAGGGTTATCTTGCGGGCATCCTCACTCAGCGCAGTGCCCGGCGGCAGCAGAGTTTGCAGCGTATCGTTCCAGTGCAACCGCCCCTCGTTAACCAACATCGTCACCACTTCGGCGGTCACGCCTTTGCTCAACGAACCGAGGGCAAATAGCGTTTGCGGGGCGATCGGATAGCGCTGTTTCTCGTCGGTCACGCCGTAGCAGTGAAACTCCGCCGGGCCGTTGCGATGAATAATCGCCACCACCATGCCGCTAACCTGCTTCTCGCGCATGTAATGGCTGACAAACGTATCAACGGAAAGCCGCTGCCCATTTTGCCCTATCAGGCTGGTTTCATTGCTGGGCGGGCTCATTTGCGAAAGCGTACCGGAGCAGCCTGAAACCAACAGTAATGCCAATAGCACAAGGCCTAACCGCCTGTTCAAACTTCACCTGCCTGCCGCGCGTTGTTTCGGATGGGAGAAAAAATAGACGCGAATCGTAGCGGGATAACTTTGGCATTGCAAAGCGAATACGCTGAAAAATAAATAAGGCCGTCGGCTTTCTGGCCGACGGCCCAGGCTTTATACCAGCCCGGTGGCGTAGTAAACACCGATGATGAAAAAGGCGCCAAGGATTTTAAATAACGTGATGCCGAGAATCGGTTTATAGGCCTGGCGATGCGTCAGCCCGGTCACCGCCAGCAGCGTGATTATCGCGCCGTTGTGCGGCAACGTATCCATGCCGCCCGCCGCCATTGATGCCACGCGGTGCATCACTTCCAGAGGGATCCCCGCCGCATGGGCTGACTCCACAAAGCGATCCGCCATCGCCGCCAGGGCAATACTCATCCCGCCAGAGGACGAACCGGTGATCCCGGACAGAATATTGATGGTAATCGCCTGATTGAGTAAGGGATTGGGGATCGCTTTCAGCGTATCGGCCACCTGAACAAAGCCCGGCAGCGCGGCAATCACCCCGCCAAAACCATACTCTGATGCCGTATTCAGCGCCGCCAGCATCGCACCGCCAACGGCGACTTTGCTGCCGTCGGCCAGCTTGCCCTTCAGGCTGCGTCCGGCAAACAGGAAGATGGTGACAATTCCACACAATAATGCCGCCATTACTGCCCAAATCGCGACCATCTTCTTCACATCGCTTTCCATCGGCGCTTTCAGCCCCGGCAGATCGATCAGGAAGTGGCTACCGTACGCCTGCGGGATAAGCCAGGTGAACAGCAGGTTGGCAACGCCGACGATAATCAACGGCAACAGCGCGATCATCGGATGCGGCAGGTTAAGATCTGCCGGAGTTTCCGGCTCATTCACGAGCTCGCTACCGTAGCCTTCTCCCTTGCGCTGCGCTTTACGACGCATCGCCTCCAGATATAGCCAGCCGCCAATAGCAACGAACGCAGACCCCAATACCCCAAGCCAGGGCGCCGCCCAGGAGGTCGTGCCATAAAAGGTCGTCGGAATAATATTCTGGATCTGCGGCGAGCCCGGCAGCGCATCCATCGTAAAGGTGAAAGCGCCCAGCGCAATAGTCGCCGGCATCAGTCGTTTCGGGATTTGGCTCTGACGGAACATCTCGGCGGCAAAGGGATAGACCGCAAAGACCACCACGAATAGTGAAACCCCGCCGTAGGTTAACAACGCGCAGACCAGAATAATTACCGGCATCGCCTTGTTTTGCCCCATCAGCCGGGTAACGGCGCTCACGATTGAACGTGAGAATCCAGAAAACTCAATTAATTTCCCGAAGACCGCGCCCAGTAAAAATACCGGGAAATAGAGTTTTACGAACCCGACCAGCTTATCCATGAAGATATCGCTGAATACCGGAGCAACGGCGGCAGGCTGGGTGAGTAATACGGCGCCAAGCGCAACCAAAGGGGCAAAAAGGATCACGCTGTAACCGCGATAGGCGGCGAGCATGAGCAATCCTAACGCCAGTAAGGCAATCAATACGTCCATAGGATTATCCGTCAGCATGGCCGCCGCTTATTTCCTTGTTATCGGGCGGCCGATGTTAAGTTGAGGAGCGTATCCCGCTTCCCGCTTGAAAACTTACGGGTTACTCCGGGATCCCGGCGTAAGGCACATCTTTATGGCCATAGCGACGCACGCGGACGTTGGCCTGTTCACCGTGGCCGGAAAAACCTTCGAGGGCGCACAACCGCGAGCAGTACTCGCCGATCTGCGCGGAGGCGCTATCGGTAAGAACCTTTTGATAGGTGCAGGTTTTGATGAACTTCCCAACCCACAGGCCGCCGGTATAACGCGCCGCTTTACGCGTCGGCAACGTATGGTTGGTGCCGATAACCTTATCGCCATAGGCGACGTTGGTGCGCGGTCCAAGGAACAACGCACCAAAGTTCTGCATATTTTCGAGGAACCAGTCCGGATCGCGAGTCATCACCTGCACATGCTCGAACGCCAGCTCATTGGCGATTTTCAGCATCTCTTGCTGGTCTTCGGCCACAATGACTTCACCAAATTTCGCCCACGACTGGCGCGCGATTTCCGCGGTGGGCAGCACCGCCAGCAGGCGATCGATTTCCGCCAGCGTTTCGCGAGCCAGCGTTTCCGAGGTCGTCAGCAAAATCGCCGGAGAATCAGGACCGTGCTCCGCCTGACCTAACAGGTCGGTGGCGCAGATTTCGCCGTCCACGCTTTCATCGGCGATCACCAGGGTTTCCGTTGGTCCGGCAAACAGATCGATACCGACGCGGCCAAACAGCTGGCGCTTGGCTTCGGCGACAAAGGCGTTACCCGGCCCCACCAGCATATCCACCGGCGCGATGCTCTCAGTGCCGACCGCCATCGCCGCCACGGCCTGAATGCCGCCCAGGCAATAGATCTCGTCGGCGCCCGCCATATGTTGGGCAACCACAATCGCCGGCGCCGGTTTACCGTTAAACGGCGGCGCGCAGGTGACAATGCGCGGCACACCTGCGACTTTCGCGGTGATAATCGACATATGCGCCGACGCCAGCAGCGGGTATTTCCCGCCCGGCACGTAGCAGCCCGCCGCGCTGACCGGAATATTTTTGTGTCCCAGAATGACGCCCGGCAGCGTTTCAACCTCGATATCTTTCAGGCTGTCGCGCTGGTGCTGAGCGAAGTTACGCACCTGCTCCTGCGCAAAGCGGATATCGGCAATATCGCGCTCCGACAGCTGCGCATAGCAATCATCGATTTCCTGCTGCGACAGGCGGAAGTTTGCGCGATCGAGCTTATCGAACTTAATCGACAGCTCGCGCACCGCTGCGTCACCGCGCGCTTCAATATCCGCCAGGATTTTCTCTACCGCTTCACGAACCGTACGGTCGTGAGATTTCACTGCTTCAGATTCCGCACCGCGCTTGAGCCAGATAGCCATAACTTGCCTCACTATAATGTTAAAAAAATGCTAATGCATTCGAATTCAATTGCATCCTGGCGTG
>CABUCP010000077.1 GCA_902490055.1 uncultured Klebsiella sp.
CGATTTTCTTGAGTAGTCTTAATTGTGCTGAACGAAAAACAGTCAACGATCTTTCGTTCGCGCCACTGGGATCAATCGAGAGGAGCTGCACAATGACGCAACAGGCGACAATGACCGATGAACTGGCCTTTAACCAGCCTTATGGCGAGCAGGAGAAGCAAATTCTGACTCCTGAAGCGGTAGAGTTCCTGACGGAGCTGGTGAGCCGCTTTACGCCTGAGCGCAATCAACTGCTGACCGCCCGCGTCCAGCAACAGCAGGCCATTGATGACGGTAAGCTTCCTGATTTTATTTCGGAAACAGCTTCCATTCGTGATGGTGACTGGACGGTGCGCGGTATCCCGGCAGATTTACAGGACCGCCGCGTTGAAATCACCGGCCCGGTTGAACGCAAGATGGTAATTAATGCTCTGAATGCCAACGTTAAAGTCTTTATGGCCGATTTCGAAGACTCGCTGGCGCCGGATTGGCACAAGGTGATTGATGGGCAAATTAACCTGCGCGATGCGGTCAACGGCACCATCAGCTACACCAACGAAGCGGGGAAAATCTATCAGCTACAACCCGATCCAGCGGTGCTGGTCTGTCGCGTTCGCGGCCTGCATCTGCCGGAAAAACACGTTACCTGGCGCAATGAGGCGATCCCCGGCAGCTTGTTCGATTTCGCGCTCTATTTCTTCCACAACTACCAGGCGCTGCTGGCGAAAGGGAGCGGTCCCTATTTCTATCTGCCGAAAACCCAGGCCTGGCAGGAAGCGGCGTGGTGGAGCAAAGTCTTCAGCTTCACCGAGGATCGCTTTGAACTGCCGCGCGGCACTATTAAAGCCACACTGCTGATTGAAACGCTGCCGGCGGTGTTCCAGATGGATGAGATTCTGCATGCGCTGCGCGACCATATCGTCGGTCTGAACTGCGGACGCTGGGACTATATCTTCAGTTATATCAAAACGCTGAAAAACCATCCTGACCGCGTCCTGCCGGACCGTCAGGTGGTGACGATGGATAAACCTTTCCTCAGCGCCTACTCGCGATTGCTGATCAAGACCTGTCATAAACGCGGCGCTTTCGCGATGGGGGGGATGGCGGCATTTATCCCGAGCAAAGATGCTGAGCGCAATCGTCAGGTGCTGAATAAAGTCACCGCCGATAAAGAGTTGGAGGCGAATAACGGACACGATGGCACCTGGATTGCCCATCCGGGCCTGGCGGATACCGCGATGGCCGTTTTTAACCGCGTGCTGGGCGAACATCCCAACCAGCTGTTTGTCACCCGCCATGACGATGCGCCGATTACCGCTGAACAGCTGCTGGCCCCCTGCGAAGGTGAGCGTACTGAAGCCGGCATGCGCGCCAACATTCGCGTCGCGGTGCAGTACATCGAGGCCTGGATCTCCGGCAACGGCTGCGTACCGATTTACGGCCTGATGGAGGATGCGGCGACGGCCGAAATTTCGCGAACCTCTATCTGGCAATGGATCCACCACCAGAAAACCCTGAACGACGGCACACCGGTTACCAAGGCGTTGTTCCGCCAGTGGTTGGCCGAAGAACTGATGGTGATTCAGGAGGAGCTGGGGGAACACCGCTTTAGTCACGGCCGCTTTGATGACGCGGCGCGTCTGATGGAGCAAATCACCACCTCTGACGAACTGATCGACTTCTTGACGTTGCCAGGTTACCGCCTGCTGGCGTAATTCACCCCATCACAATATGGAGCATCTGCACATGAAAACCCGTATCCAACAAATCGAAGAATTAAACAAAGAGTGGACGAACCCGCGCTGGGAAGGCATTACCCGCCCGTACAGCGCGGAAGAGGTGGTGAAGTTACGCGGCTCGGTAAACCCGGAGTGCACGCTGGCGCAGCTTGGCGCGGCGAAAATGTGGCGACTGCTGCATGGTGAAGCGAAAAAGGGCTACATCAATAGCCTCGGCGCGCTGACCGGCGGCCAGGCGCTGCAGCAGGCGAAGGCGGGTATCGAAGCTATCTATTTATCCGGCTGGCAGGTCGCCGCCGACGCCAACCTGGCGTCCAGTATGTACCCAGACCAATCGCTCTATCCGGCCAACTCCGTACCGTCGGTGGTCGATCGGATCAACAACACTTTCCGCCGCGCCGATCAGATCCAGTGGTCGGCGGGAATTGAACCGAACGATCCGCGCTTCATCGACTATTTCCTGCCGATCGTCGCCGACGCGGAAGCAGGCTTTGGCGGCGTACTGAATGCCTTTGAACTGATGAAATCGATGATTGCGGCCGGTGCAGCGGCCGTGCACTTCGAAGATCAGCTGGCGTCGGTGAAGAAGTGCGGGCATATGGGCGGCAAGGTACTGGTGCCGACGCAAGAGGCGATCCAGAAACTGGTTGCCGCACGCCTGGCGGCGGATGTGATGGGCGTGCCGACGCTGCTTATCGCCCGTACCGATGCCGATGCCGCTGACCTGATCACCTCGGATTGCGATCCTTACGATCGTGAGTTTATCTCCGGCGATCGCACCAGTGAAGGCTTCTACCGCACCCATGCCGGTATCGAGCAGGCCATCAGCCGTGGCCTGGCCTACGCGCCATACGCCGATCTGGTGTGGTGCGAAACCTCTAAACCCGATATCGAGCAGGCGCGCCGCTTTGCCGAGGCGATTCACGCCCGCTTCCCGGGCAAGCTGTTGGCCTATAACTGTTCGCCGTCGTTCAACTGGAAGAAAAATCTCGACGACAAGACCATCGCCAGCTTCCAGCAGCAGCTGTCGGATATGGGCTATAAATTCCAGTTTATTACCCTGGCGGGTATCCACAGCATGTGGTTCAACATGTTTGACCTTGCCCACGCCTATGCGCAGGGCGAAGGTATGCGCCATTACGTCGAAAAAGTGCAGCAGCCGGAATTCGCCGCCGCCCCGGAAGGGTACACCTTTGTTTCGCATCAGCAGGAAGTCGGTACCGGCTACTTCGACAAAGTGACCACCATTATCCAGGGCGGCGCCTCGTCGGTGACGGCGCTGACCGGCTCGACCGAAGAATCACAGTTTTGAGCCATGCCCGGTGGCGCAGCGCTTACCGGGCCTACGACGTGATGTAGGCCGGATAAGCGAACGCGCCATCCGGCATGATGTTGTGCCGGATGGGAGAAAGCGATGACGCGTGGCCTGGAACTACTGATTGCCCAAACCATTTTACAGGGATTCGACGCCCAATACGGGCGCTTTCTGGAAGTCACTTCCGGCGCGCAGCAGCGCTTCGAACAGGCTGACTGGCACGCTGTGCAGCAGGCAATGAAGCAGCGTATCCACCTCTACGATCACCATGTTGGTCTGGTGGTAGAACAGCTGCGCTGCATTACCGAAGGGAAAAGTACCGACGTCGATTTTCTCCTGCGGGTGAAAGTGCAGTACACCCAGCTATTGCCGGATTACCCTCGCTTTGAAATTGCGGAGAGCTTTTTCAATTCGGTCTATTGCCGACTGTTTGACCACCGCTCGCTGAATCCCGAGCGGCTCTTTATTTTCAGCTCCCAGCCAGAGCGCCGCTTTCGTACTATCCCGCGCCCGCTGGCGAAGGATTTCTTTCCCGAACGCGGCTGGGAATATCTGATGCATAACCTGCTCTCAGATTTGCCGCTGCGCCTGCCGTGGCAAAACAAAGGGCGCGATATCGGTTATATCGTCAGTAACTTACGTGAAGCGCTCGGCGGCGAGCTGCTGTCGCAGTCGCATCTGCAGGTGGCTAATGAACTGTTTTATCGTAATAAAGCGGCCTGGCTGGTAGGTAAACTGGTCACCCCAATGGCGACGCTGCCGTTCCTGCTGCCGATCCATCGTACCGATGGGGGCGAGCTGTTTGTCGATGCCTGCCTGACGACCCATGCCGAAGCGAGCATCGTGTTTGGTTTTGCCCGCTCCTATTTCATGGTTTATGCGCCGCTGCCCGCCGCCCTGGTTGAGTGGCTGCGCGATATTCTGCCGGGAAAAACCACCGCCGAGCTATACATGGCGATTGGCTGCCAGAAGCATGCGAAAACCGAAAGCTATCGCGAATATCTGCATTATATTGCCCGCAGCGATGAGCAGTTTATTGAGGCGCCAGGCATCCGCGGCATGGTGATGTTGGTCTTTACCTTGCCGGGATTCGACCGGGTATTTAAGGTGATTAAAGACCGCTTTGCGCCGCAAAAAGAGATGACCGCCGCTCATGTCCGCGCCTGCTATCAACTGGTTAAAGAGCACGATCGGGTTGGGAGGATGGCGGATACTCAGGAGTTTGAAAATTTCGTGCTGGAGAAGCGGCAAATCTCGCCGGCGCTGATGGCGCTGCTGCAGGTGGAAGCGGGGAACAAACTCACCGATCTTGGCGATCGCATCGCGATTAGCCATCTTTATATTGAACGGCGGATGGTGCCGCTCAACATCTGGTTGGAGCAGGTTGAAGGTCAGGCGCTGCGCGATGCGGTAGAAGAGTACGGCAATGCCATTCGCCAACTGGCGGCCGCCAATATCTTCCCCGGCGACATGCTGTTCAAGAACTTCGGCGTCACGCGCCATGGCCGGGTGGTATTCTACGATTACGATGAAATTTGCTATATGACTGAAGTGAATTTCCGCGATATTCCACCGCCGCGCTATCCGGAAGATGAACTGGCAAGCGAGCCCTGGTACAGCGTCTCTCCCGGCGATGTGTTCCCGGAGGAGTTCCGCCACTGGCTATGCGCCGACCGACGGATCGGACCGCTACTGGAGGAGATGCACGCCGACCTGCTGTGCGCCGACTACTGGCGTGAACTGCAGACGCGAATTAAAAACGGCCATGTGGAAGATGTGTACGCTTACCGACGTAAGCAGCGTTTCAGCGTGCGCTATGGCGCCGACAGCAGGCCGGATAAGGCGTTTACGCCGCCATCCGGCAAGGTGCGCCGATCTGCCTGATGGCGCTACGCTTATCAGGCCTACTTAAAATGCCCCCGTGGGGCATTTTTACTTATTTAACCCCGCCGTATGCCAGCGTGACTTCTTTTGCAGCCTTAATGACCAGCGCGCCAAGCTCGGTAACCCGATCGTCGGTCATGCGTGAAATTGGCCCGGAAATGGAAATAGCGGCGAACGGTTCGCGGTGTTCGTCGTAAATGCAGGAGGCGATGCAGCGTAGCCCCAGCGCATGCTCTTCGTCATCAAATGAGTAGCCGCGCTTGCGCGTCTGGGCTAAATCCTCTTTCAGATGCAACGGCGAGACGAGGGTGGCGTGGGTATAAGCGTGCAGGCCCTGACGATGCAGCAGGGTGGTGACCTCATCTTCGCTCAGCTGCGACAGGAACGCTTTCCCCGCTCCCGAAGCGTGCATTGGCAGCTTACCGCCAATCGGCGCCGACATACGCATCAGCTGCGTACATTGCACCTGGTCGATAATAATCGCCTGATGATCGTTTTTATCCAGCACCGCAAGATTGACCGTTTCACCGGAATCTTCCATCAGCTGGCGCAAAATAGGGTGGACGATAGCCAAAAGATTGCGGCTTTGCAGGAAGCTACTGCCGATGACAAAGGCATGCGCGCCGATCGCCCAGTGGCCCAGCTCGCCGACCTGGCGGACGAAGCCGAGCTGCTGCATGGTGGTCAGTAGACGATGGGTGGTGGAGTTCGGCAGCCCTGCCTGCTGAGCCAGTTCGGTCAGCGCGACGCTGCTATGAGATTCAGCAATCCATTCAAGCAGTTTCAGACCGCGGGTGAGCGACTGCACTTGCCCGCTAGCCTGCGCGGCGGGGGCGGCGGCAGCGGGTTTTCTGCCGCGTTTTGCGGGAACCGGGGTAGCCATGATGAACTCCTTTTTTCTGTATCGTGGAAATAATTTTCGTTTTATTTGGCGATAATGCAATCACAACCAGACTGATCGGAGGAGTGAAGTTGAACTTGTCTCATGTTGCTGCGGGTTTCCTTTTCCGGCAGGTCGGTTTATGCCAGTATGGTTTGTTGGCTTTTTGCCCTGAGTTGAGCGCTGTCGGGAGTCTGTGTGAGTAACAAAGTAGAGCAATTACATCAGCAGTTAAGAGAACGAATTCTGGTTCTGGACGGGGGCATGGGCACCATGATCCAGGGCTATCGCTTGAGCGAGCAGGATTTCCGCGGCGAACGCTTTGCCGACTGGCCGTGCGACCTGAAAGGCAATAATGACCTGCTGGTGCTCAGCAAGCCCGAGGTCATCCGCGAAATTCACGATGCCTATTTCGCCGCCGGCGCGGACATCATCGAAACCAACACCTTTAACTCGACGACCATCGCGATGGCGGATTACCAAATGGAATCCTTGTCGGCGGAAATCAACTTTGCCGCCGCGAAGCTGGCCCGCGCTAGCGCCGATGCGTGGACCGCGCGTACGCCGGAAAAACCGCGTTACGTCGCGGGCGTGCTCGGGCCGACCAACCGCACCGCGTCTATCTCTCCGGACGTCAACGATCCGGCATTTCGTAATATCACCTTCGATCAGCTGGTGGCCGCCTACCGCGAATCCACCAGGGCTCTGGTAGAAGGCGGCTCGGATCTGATTCTGATTGAAACGGTCTTCGATACCCTGAACGCCAAAGCGGCGATTTTCGCGGTAAAAGAAGAATTTGAAGCGCTGGGCGTCGAGCTGCCGATCATGATTTCCGGCACCATCACCGATGCCTCCGGCCGTACGTTATCCGGGCAGACCACCGAAGCCTTCTATAACTCGCTGCGCCACGCCGATGCGCTGACGTTCGGCCTCAACTGCGCGCTGGGCCCGGATGAGCTGCGCCAATATGTCCAAGAGCTTTCGCGTATCGCCGAATGCTACGTTACCGCGCACCCGAACGCCGGCCTGCCGAACGCCTTCGGCGAATACGATCTGGATGCCGACACCATGGCGGCGCAAATCCGCGAATGGGCGCAGGCGGGTTTCCTTAATATCGTCGGTGGCTGCTGCGGCACCACCCCGGAACATATTGCCGCCATGAGTCGCGCGGTCGAGGGTTTGCCGCCGCGTCAACTGCCTGAGCTGCCGGTCGCCTGCCGGTTGTCGGGCCTTGAGCCGCTGAACATTGGCGACGATAGTCTGTTCGTCAACGTCGGCGAGCGTACCAACGTCACCGGCTCCGCGAAATTTAAGCGTTTGATCAAAGAAGAGAAGTACAGCGAAGCGCTGGACGTGGCGCGCCAGCAGGTAGAAAGCGGCGCGCAGATTATCGATATCAACATGGATGAGGGGATGCTCGATGCCGAAGCGGCGATGGTGCGTTTCCTCAACCTGATCGCCGGCGAGCCGGATATCGCCCGCGTGCCGATTATGATCGACTCCTCCAAGTGGGAGGTTATCGAAAAAGGCCTCAAGTGTATTCAGGGCAAGGGCATCGTTAACTCGATCTCAATGAAAGAGGGCGTCGAGCTCTTCATTCATCACGCGAAACTGGTCCGCCGCTACGGCGCGGCGATGGTGGTGATGGCCTTTGATGAAGTTGGTCAGGCCGATACCCGCGAGCGCAAAATCGAAATTTGCCGCCGCGCCTACAAAATCCTCACCGAAGAGGTCGGTTTCCCGCCGGAAGACATTATCTTCGACCCCAATATCTTTGCCGTCGCGACCGGCATTGAAGAGCACAATAACTATGCTCAGGACTTTATCGGCGCCTGCGAAGACATCAAACGTGAATTGCCGCATGCGCTGATTTCCGGCGGCGTGTCTAACGTCTCGTTCTCGTTCCGCGGTAACGATCCGGTACGTGAAGCGATCCACGCGGTGTTCCTCTATTACGCCATCCGCAACGGCATGGACATGGGGATCGTCAACGCCGGACAACTGGCGATATACGACGACCTGCCCGGCGAACTGCGCGATGCGGTTGAAGACGTTATTCTCAACCGCCGTGACGATAGCACCGAAAGAATGCTGGAACTGGCGGAAAAATATCGCGGCAGCAAAGCAGACGACGGCGCTAACGCTCAGCAGGCGGAATGGCGCAGTTGGGACGTGAAAAAGCGTCTTGAATACTCGTTGGTCAAAGGCATCACCGAATTTATCGAGCTGGATACCGAAGAGGCGCGTCAGCAGGCCGACCGCCCGATTGAAGTCATCGAAGGGCCGCTGATGGACGGCATGAACGTGGTCGGCGATCTGTTCGGCGAGGGCAAAATGTTCCTGCCGCAGGTGGTGAAGTCGGCCCGCGTGATGAAACAGGCGGTGGCCTATCTTGAGCCTTACATTGAAGCCAGCAAAGAAAAAGGCTCCAGCAACGGCAAGATGGTGATTGCTACCGTGAAGGGCGATGTTCATGACATCGGCAAGAACATCGTCGGCGTGGTGCTGCAGTGCAACAACTACGAAATTATCGATCTGGGCGTGATGGTGCCGGCGGAAAAAATCCTGCGCACCGCGCGCGAAGAAAATGCTGACCTGATTGGCCTCTCCGGGCTTATCACGCCATCGCTGGACGAAATGGTCAACGTGGCGAAGGAGATGGAGCGTCAGGGCTTTACCATTCCGCTGCTGATCGGCGGGGCGACGACTTCAAAAGCCCATACGGCGGTGAAAATCGAGCAGAACTATAGCGGCCCGACGGTATACGTGCAGAACGCCTCGCGTACCGTAGGGGTGGTTTCCTCGCTGCTGTCGGCGACCCAGCGTGATGATTTTGTCGCCCGTACGCGTAAAGAGTATGAAACCGTGCGTATCCAGCACGGGCGTAAAAAACCGCGCACCCCGCCGGTTAGCCTCGAGGCCGCGCGGGAAAACGATCTGGCATTCGATTGGGAAAGCTATACCCCACCGGTCGCCCATCGTCTGGGCGTGCAGGAGGTAGAAGCCAGCATCGAAACGCTGCGTAACTATATCGACTGGACGCCGTTCTTTATGACCTGGTCGCTGGCGGGGAAATATCCACGCATTCTGGAAGATGAAGTGGTGGGTGAAGAGGCCCAGCGCTTGTTTAAAGACGCCAACGATTTGCTGGATAAACTGAGCGCTGAAAAAACGCTGAACCCGCGCGGCGTGGTCGGGCTGTTCCCGGCCAACCGCGTCGGTGACGATGTGGAAATCTATCGCGATGAAACCCGCACCCACGTGCTGACGGTCGGCCATCACCTGCGCCAGCAGACCGAAAAGGTCGGCTTCGCCAACTACTGCCTCGCCGACTTTGTCGCGCCGAAGCTGAGCGGTAAAGCGGATTACATCGGCGCCTTCGCGGTGACCGGCGGGCTGGAGGAAGATGCGCTGGCGGAGGCCTATGAAGCCCAGCACGACGACTACAACAAGATCATGGTGAAGGCCATTGCCGACCGTCTGGCGGAAGCCTTTGCCGAGTATCTGCACGAGAAAGTGCGTAAGGTCTACTGGGGCTATGCGGCCAATGAAAACCTCAGTAACGAAGAACTGATCCGCGAAAATTATCAGGGGATCCGCCCGGCGCCGGGCTATCCGGCCTGCCCGGAACATACCGAGAAAGCGACTATCTGGGAGCTGTTGGACGTGGAAGCGCATACCGGCATGAAGCTCACCGAGTCCTATGCGATGTGGCCGGGGGCTTCGGTTTCCGGTTGGTACTTCAGCCATCCGGACAGCAAGTACTTCGCCGTGGCGCAGATCCAGCGCGACCAGGTGGAAGATTACGCGCAGCGTAAAGGGATGACAGCGACCGAAGTTGAGCGTTGGTTA
>CABUCP010000078.1 GCA_902490055.1 uncultured Klebsiella sp.
AACTTACCGCCCAGTACTATGTACTGAAGCCGGAAGTGGGCAATGCGGAGCATGCGGTTAAGTTCGGCACCTCCGGCCATCGCGGTAGCGCCGGGCGCCACAACTTCAACGAACAGCATATTCTGGCAATTGCGCAGGCGATTGCGGAAGACCGCGCGAAGAATGGCATCACCGGCCCGTGCTACGTAGGTAAGGACACCCACGCATTATCCGAACCGGCTTTCATTTCCGTACTGGAAGTGCTGGCGGCAAATGGCGTTGACGTGATCGTTCAGGAAAATAATGGCTTCACCCCGACGCCGGCGGTTTCCAACGCGATTCTGGTGCATAACAAAAAAGGCGGCCCGCTGGCGGACGGCATCGTGATCACGCCGTCACATAACCCGCCGGAAGATGGCGGTATCAAGTACAATCCGCCAAACGGCGGCCCGGCTGATACCAACGTCACCAAAGTCGTGGAAAATCGCGCTAACGAACTGCTGGCCGCGGGACTGCAGGGCGTAAAACGTATTTCTCTCGACGCCGCGCTGGCTTCCGGCCACGTGAAAGAGCAGGACCTGGTGCAGCCGTTTATTGAAGGGCTGGCGGATATCGTCGATATGGCGGCTATCCAGAAAGCCGGTCTTAAGCTGGGCGTCGATCCGCTGGGCGGTTCCGGTATTGAATACTGGAAGCGCATCGGCGAGTACTACAAGCTGGATCTGACCATCGTCAACGATCAGGTCGATCAGACTTTCCGCTTTATGCATCTCGATAAAGACGGCGCGATCCGTATGGACTGCTCCTCCGAATGCGCGATGGCGGGTCTGCTGGCGCTGCGCGATAAGTTCGATCTGGCCTTCGCCAACGACCCGGACTACGACCGCCACGGCATCGTGACGCCGGCCGGGCTGATGAACCCGAACCACTATCTGGCGGTGGCGATCAACTACCTGTTCCAGCATCGCCCGCAGTGGGGTAAAGACGTTGCCGTCGGTAAAACGCTGGTCTCTTCGGCGATGATTGACCGCGTGGTTAACGATCTGGGCCGTAAGCTGGTTGAAGTACCGGTAGGCTTTAAGTGGTTTGTTGACGGCCTGTTTGACGGTAGCTTTGGTTTCGGCGGCGAAGAGAGCGCCGGGGCATCGTTCCTGCGTTTCGACGGCACGCCGTGGTCCACCGATAAAGACGGCATCATCATGTGCCTGCTGGCGGCGGAAATCACCGCGGTCACCGGTAAGAACCCGCAGGAACACTACAACGACCTGGCGGAACGTTTCGGCGCGCCGAGCTACAACCGTCTGCAGGCATCCGCCACTTCCGCACAGAAAGCGGCGCTGTCTAAGCTCTCTCCGGAGATGGTCAGCGCTGATACGCTGGCGGGCGATCCGATCACCGCGCGTCTGACCGCGGCGCCGGGTAACGGCGCGTCCATCGGCGGCCTGAAGGTGATGACCGACAACGGCTGGTTTGCGGCCCGTCCGTCCGGCACTGAAGACGCCTACAAAATCTACTGTGAAAGCTTCCTCGGCGAAGAACACCGCAAGCTGATTGAAAAAGAAGCGGTAGAAATTGTCAGTGAAGTGCTGAAAAACGCCTGATCCTGATAACCCCGGCGGCCTTAACAGGCTGCCGGTTTCTTGATGAATTTGACTCCCTTCAAGGCATAAAGCGATAGCCAATACCGGTTTCGGTCAGCAGATGCTGCGGACGCGCCGGATCTGCCTCCAGTTTTTGCCGCAAGTGCCCCATATAGATTCGCAGATAATGACTGTGCTCGACGGCATTAGGCCCCCACACCTGATTTAGCAACTGGCGTTGGGTTAGCACTTTGCCGGGGTTGTTCAGCAGCGCCGCCAGCAGGCGAAATTCAATTGGCGTCAGGTGAATTTCTTCGCTGCCGCGTACGATACGGCGGGCGGGGATATCAACGCTAATGTCGGCAAAGCGCACCACCGGTTCATCGGCCTGGGCGCCGCCGTGACGGCGCAACGCAACGCGCAGTCGCGCCTGCAGTTCGCCAATGCCGAATGGTTTACTTAAGTAGTCATCGGCGCCGGCATCAAGGGCGGCGATTTTGTCGTGTTCTTCACTGCGTGCCGATAGCACGATGATCGGCATCTGGCTCCACTGACGCACTTCGCGAATAAAATCATTACCGTCGCCGTCCGGCAGGCCAAGGTCGAGGATGGCTAAATCGGGTTTGCGAGTGGCGGCTTCGATCAGCCCGCGCTGCAGGGTTTCGGCTTCAAATACGCGCATGCCGTCGGCTTCCAGCGCGGTGCGCAGAAAGCGGCGGATGGCGTGCTCGTCTTCGATGATCAAAACGTTAATCACATTTCCTCGGCTAACTCTTCCAGTTCTGGGGGCATTTCTCGCGGCAGTGTAACACGGAAACAGGCGCCGCCCTCCGGCCGGTTGCTGGCGGCAATGGCGCCGTCGTGCACCTCAACAATGGCCTGGCAAATGGCCAGTCCGAGACCCACGCCGGGAATAGCTGACTCTTTATGACCGCGGGCGAATTTATCAAAGATAGCCTGTTCCTGGCCCGCCGGGATCCCCGGGCCGTTATCCCAGACCTCGATCACCAGTTGATGCGTATCGGCCGTCGCCTGAATGCCAATTTGCGCCTGCGCCCCGGCGTACTTATGCGCGTTTTCAAGCAGGTTGATCAGCACCCGCTCAAACAGCGGGCCATCGACGTGGACCAGCAGCAACGGGTCCGGTAGCGACAGCTGAATATGCTGGCCGCCGAGCCCTGGTTCCAGCATGCGCAGGGCGCTGCCGACCACCTCTTCCAGGGTTAACCACTCTTTATGCAGATTAAAACCACCGGACTGGATGCGCGCCATATCCAACAAATTATTGACCAGTCTGGTGGTATTCAACACGTGTTGACGGATTTCATTAGCCTGCGGCGCGTGCTTTGAACCTTCGCTGGCGAGGTCGAGGGTCAGGATCTCCGCCTGGCCGAACAGGACCGTCAGCGGCGTCCGCAGATCGTGAGAGAGAGCGGCCAGCAGTGAGTTGCGCAGGCTTTCGCGTTCGCTGGTCAAGCGCGCCTGCTCTTCGCTGGCGGTCAGGGTCAGGCGCTCAAGCGCGCTGGCCACCAGCAGGGTAAAGGTTTCCAGCAGCCGCTGTTGTTCGGGGATCATCAGCTGGCGCAGATTTTCCGGTTCGACCAGCAGCAGCCCCCAGGTGCGGGCGGCGCTTTGCAGCGGCAGAATTTGATACGGCACGCCGGGAAGGGTGTCGGTACCGGCGCCGGCGGGTTGGCCTTTGTCGAAGCTCCAGCGGGCAATCGCATCATCCCACGAGAATACGCCGGACTGCTGGGTTAGAGGACGCAGATGGCCGCTCTCATCCGGTAGCAGCAACTGGCTACGGGCCTGGAAGGTGGAGGTAATAAAGCGTTCGCTGGTGGCGGCGATATCTTCCCGGCTGCGGCCGACCGCCAGCGCTTTTGACATTTCATACAGATGACGAGTACGGCGTTCGCGGTAGCGGGCCACCCGCGCCTGATAGCGTACGCCGGCGGTCAGGTTGCCGATAACCAGACCAACGGTCAACATCACGCCGAAGGTCAGTAGATACTGGACATCAGAAACCGCCAGCGTGCCGCGCGGGGCGACAAAAAAGAGATCGAAGCTAATCACGTTAATAAAGGTCGCCAGCACTGACGGCCAGCGGCCATACAGCAGGGCGATGATCACCACGCCCAGTAGATAGAGCATCACCAGGTTGGCGGCTTCAAAAGCCATCAACCACTGCATGGCGACGACGGTGATAATGGCGCACAGCGCCACGGCCAGCAGGCAGCCTTTGAGCTGCTGTCGCCATTTATCGACCGCCGTGCGGTTATCGTTCGCGCGAGCGGGCAGGGAGGCGGGTTTTTCATCCAACGCGATCACCACCAGGTCGAGGTCCGGGGCGTGACGCGCCAGACGGTCGGCAAATCCGGCTCTTTCCCACCAGCGGCGTTCTCCCTGGCGACCAATCACAATTTTGCCGAGATTGTGTTCGCGGGCGTAGTGCAGAACCGCCTTTTCTTCCGATGGGTCGGAGAGGGTTGCGGTTTCGGCGCCAAGCTCCTGCGCCAGCTTTAGCGCGGCGAGGATCGCCCGGCGTTTGGCTTCCGGCAGGCGGTGCAGAGAGGGCGTTTCGACGTATACCGCATGCCAGACGCTGCCCAGCCGCGCGGCCAGGCGGGCGGCGGCGCGAACCAGCTTTTCGCTGCCGGTATTGTGACCGATGCATAACAAAATGGCGTCACGGGTGTGCCAGACTTTCTCCTGTCCTTGACGATCGCGCCAGGCGCGCATTTGTTCGTCTACCCGGTCGGCGGTACGGCGCAGCGCCAGTTCACGCAGGGCGATCAGATTGCCTTTGCGGAAGAAGTTTTCAATTGCGCGTTCGGCCTGGCCGCCGATGTACACCTTGCCTTCATTAAGGCGCTGGCGCAGGTCGTCCGGCGGTATATCGACCAGCACGACGTCGTCGGCGGCGTCAAAGAAGGGATCGGGGACGGTTTCACGGACCTGTACGCCGGTAATTCCGCTGACCACATCATTGAGGCTTTCAAGGTGCTGGACGTTGACGGTGGTGAAGACGTCGATTCCTGCCTCCAGCAGTTCCTCGACGTCCTGCCAGCGTTTGGGATGGCGCGAGCCCGGCGCGTTACTGTGCGCCAGTTCATCCACCAGAATTAGCGCCGGGCGGCGCGCCAGCGCGCCATCGAGATCAAATTCGCGCACGTAGCGCCCGCGATGGGAAATCCGTTTTTGCGGGAGGATGCTAAGCCCCTCCAGCATCGCGGCGGTCTCTTTGCGGCCGTGGGTTTCCGCCACGCCAATCAGGATATCCAGGCCCTGAGCGCGTAGCCGCTGCGCCTCCGCCAGCATCGCCCAGGTCTTACCGACCCCGGCGCAGGCGCCGAAAAACACCTTCAGTTTGCCGCGGTGCGGCGCGGCGGTTTGTTGCAGCAGACGGTCGGGATCCGGACGCAGCGGCTCGTCACTCATTGATTAATCCTTCAGGGCATCCAGCGCCATATTCAGTTGCAGTATATTTACCACAGGTTGACCGAGAAAACTGAGCAACGGTTTTTGCGTCGCCTGATCCACTAGCTGTTTCACCTGCGCATCGCTGAGATTGCGCGCTTTGGCGACGCGCGGTACCTGCCACAGCGCGGCGTCTGGGGTCAGATTGTTATCGAGACCGCTGGCCGACGCGGTGACCAACTCCACCGGCACCGTCGGGGTCGCGTCCGGATTGGCGGCGCGCAGCGCCTGTACCCGCTCGCTAATCGCTTTATCCAGCGCCGGATTGCTGACCGCCAGATTACTGCCGCCGGAAGCCAGCGGGTTATCCGGTACCTCGGCGGTAGCGGATGGACGGCCGTGGAAATATCCGGCGGCGGTAAAGTTCTGCCCGATCAGCGCGGAGCCACGCACCTCGCCAGCAATACGAATCAGCGAGCCGTTGGCCTGCTGCGGGAACCACCACTGACCTAAAGCGGTGGTGAGCAGCGGGTAGAGGCCGCCGGTAAGCAGGGTTAACAAAATAAATAGCACAAGTGCCGGACGAATCAATGACATGGTAGTTTCCTCACACCAGACCGCTCAGGGTCAGCAATAGATCGATGGCTTTAATACCGACGAACGGAACGATCAGGCCGCCGAGACCGTACAGCCACAGGTTGCGGCGTAACATTGCCGATGCCGACAGCGGGCGGTAGCTCACCCCCTTCAGCGCTAGCGGGATCAGGCAGACGATAATCAGGGCGTTAAAAATGACCGCGCTCATGATCGCCGAAGACGGCGAATGCAGATGCATGACGTTGAGCATTGCTAACTGCGGATAAACCGCGGCGAAGGCGGCCGGAATAATAGCGAAATACTTGGCCACATCGTTGGCGATACTGAAGGTGGTTAATGAACCACGGGTCATCAGCATCTGTTTACCGATATGCACCACTTCGATAAGCTTGGTCGGGTTGGAGTCGAGGTCCACCATATTGCCGGCCTCTTTCGCCGCCTGGGTACCGGAGTTCATCGCAACCGCGACATCAGCCTGCGCCAGCGCCGGGGCGTCGTTAGTGCCGTCGCCGGTCATTGCCACCAGCCGTCCTTCGGACTGATACTGGCGGATTAGCGCCAGCTTGGCTTCCGGCGTCGCTTCGGCGAGGAAATCATCAACCCCCGCTTCAGCGGCGATGGCGGCGGCGGTCAGGCGGTTGTCGCCGGTGATCATCACCGTTTTGATCCCCATTTTTCGCAGCTGGGCAAAGCGCTCTTTAATGCCGCCTTTCACGATATCCTTAAGCGAGATAATCCCCAGCACCCGATCCCCTTCGGCCACCACCAGCGGCGTTGCCCCCTGACGGGCGACTTCTTCTACCTGCTTATCGACATCGGCCGGGAAGTGGCCGCCGTTAGCTTCAATATGGCGGCGAATCGCGTCCACAGATCCTTTACGGATCATGCGTTGGTCGATGTTGATACCGCTCATCCGGGTTTGCGCGGTAAAGGGCACAAAAGTGGCGTGCAGCGATTGCAGATCGCGCTCGCGCAGATTAAAGCGCTGTTTCGCCAGCACCACGATGCTGCGGCCTTCCGGCGTTTCATCGGCCAGCGATGACAGCTGGGCGGCATCGGCCAGTACGCGCTCATCGACGCCGCGAGCCGGCAGAAAGGCCGAAGCCTGGCGGTTGCCGAGGGTGATCGTGCCGGTTTTATCCAGCAGAAGTACGTCGACGTCGCCGGCGGCTTCAACCGCGCGGCCGCTGGTGGCGATGACGTTCGCGCCAAGCATCCGGCTCATCCCGGCGACGCCGATGGCCGACAGCAGGCCGCCGATGGTGGTGGGGATCAGGCACACCAGCAGCGCGACCAGCACGGTGACGCTGACCGAATTACCGCTCCAGGCGGAGAAAGGCCAGATGGTGGCGGTCGCCAGCAGGAACACCAGCGTCAGGGCGATCAGTAGGATCGTCAGCGCGATTTCGTTCGGCGTTTTACGCCGCTGGGCCCCTTCCACCATGGCGATCATCCGGTCGAGGAAGGTTTCGCCGGGGTTGACGCTGCAGCGAATCACCAGCCAGTCGGAGAGAATTCGGGTACCGCCGGTCACCGAGGCGAAATCGCCGCCGGACTCGCGGATCACCGGCGCGGATTCGCCGGTAATGGCGCTTTCATCCACCGAGGCGCCGCCTTCGATGACTTCACCGTCGCAGGGGATAATGTCGCCGGCTTCCACCAGCACGACATCGCCCTTGCGTAACTCTTCCGCCGGGACGTGGTCCATCGGCGCATCGTGCTGCGGCGCGCGCAGCTTACGGGCAAACGCGGTTTTCTTCACCCCTTTCAGACTGTTGGCCTGCGCCTTACTGCGGCCTTCAGCCATCGCTTCGGCGAAGTTGGCGAACAGCACGGTAAACCATAACCACAGGCTAACGGCGGCGGTAAATCCGGCGTGGCCGACGAGATAGCCGCTGGCCATGGCGAGCGCCAGCAGGGTGGTCAGCACGCTGCCGATCCAGACGATAAACATTACCGGGTTACGCCACTGCACCGAGGGGCTGAGTTTTTTCACCGCATCCAGCAGCGCCTGACGCACCAGCGTCGGCTCCAGCAGGGCTAATTGTTTGCGACTCATAACAGGTTGCTCCGCATCGCTTAAAGTAAGGAGAAGTGTTCCGCCACCGGGCCGAGCGCCAGTGCGGGGATAAAGGTCAGGGCGCCGACCAGCAGGACGGTGCCGATCAGCAGGCCGATAAACAGCGCATCGTGGGTGGCGAGCGTCCCGGAGCTGGCGGGCTGAATTTTCTTATTCACCAGCGACCCGGCAATCGCCATCACCGGGACGATCACCCCGAAGCGGCCGACCAGCATGCAGAACGCCAGCAGCAGGTTCCAGAAGGTCGTGCCGGCGCTTAAGCCGCCGAAGGCGCTGCCGTTGTTGTTGGCCGCCGAGGTGACCGCGTACAACACTTCGCTAAAGCCGTGCGGCCCAGGATTCAGCATGGCGCTGCGTCCGGCTTCGGTCATCATCGCCAGCGCGGTGCCGAGCAGTACCAGCGTCGGGGTCACCAGAATCGCCAGCGCGATCATTTTCATTTCGCGCACGTCGATTTTCTTGCCGAGATATTCCGGCGTGCGGCCAATCATCAGTCCGGCGATAAATACCGCCAGCATCACGAACAGCAGCATCCCGTACAGCCCGGAACCCACGCCGCCGAACACCACTTCGCCAATCTGCATCAGCCACATCGGCACCATGCCGCCCAGCGCGGTGAAGGAATCATGCATCGCGTTGACCGCGCCGCAGGAGGCCGCAGTAGTGACTACCGCAAACAGGCTGCTGGCGAGAATGCCAAAGCGGCTCTCTTTCCCCTCCATATTCAGGCTGCTATCGGCGCCGAGGCTGAGCAGGTGCGGGTTGCCGCGGGTTTCCGCCCACATCACCACCGCCACGCAGACCACAAAAATCAGCACCATTGCCCAGAGGATCGCCCGTCCCTGGCGGCGATCGCCGACCGCTTCGCCAAAGGCAAAACATAGCGCCGTCGGGATCAGGAAGATCGCCAGCATTTGCGCCATATTGGTTAGCGCCGTCGGGTTCTCGAACGGGTGCGATGAGTTGGCGTTAAAGAAGCCGCCGCCGTTGGTGCCGAGCATTTTGATCGCTTCCTGTGAAGCCACCGGCCCCATCGGCAGCCACTGGCGAACCCCTTCCAGGCTGGTGAACGGCTGATAAGCCTGCAGGTTCTGCGGCACGCCCTGTTGGATAAAGAACAAGGCGATCAGCAGAGAAACAGGCAGTAGCAACCATAACGTAATGCGAGTGAGGTCGACCCAGGCGTTACCGAGGGTGCTGACTTTCTGCCGGGCCCAGGCGCGGGTCAGCACGAAGATCACCGCAATACCGGTCGCGGCCGACAGGAAGTTTTGCACCGCCAGGCCCACCATCTGGCTGAGATAGCTCATGGTGGTTTCACCAGCGTAGGCCTGCCAGTTGGTGTTGCTGACGAAGCTTACTGCGGTATTTAGCGCTAAATCCCAGGACAGGCCGGGGAAATGCTGCGGGTTTAACGGCAGCCAGCCCTGGCACATCAGTAACACGATCAGCGCCGCAAGACCGATGGCGTTAAACAGCAGAATCGCGATTAAGTATTGCCGCCAGTCCATCTCCTGGCTGCGGATGCCCGCTAGCCGCCAGATACCGCGCTCAACCCCGGCGAGGCCGGGCAGCGGTACATCGTTAATCATTCGCGCCAGCAGCGAGCCTAACGGCCGCGCCAGTATCATCAGCACCAGCAGGAAGCTGGCGATAAGTAAGAACCCTTGCGCGGCCATCAGAACGCCTCCGCATGTATCAGGGCATAGACCAGATACGCCAGCAGCAGGAATACCAGCGTTACGCCAGCAATGATGCCTGTAGTCACTTTCCACCTCCGGGTGTGTCTCTTATTGATATACGAGGAGGGTAGGAATTTCGGCGCAAAGATTTCGCAAAAATCAGCGTGGGCGGTGTAAATAAAGTATAAAAATGACCAAAGGCACAATTTAACTAATG
>CABUCP010000079.1 GCA_902490055.1 uncultured Klebsiella sp.
GGGTTGCGACAAATGACAGGCCATTAGAGCCTGAACAACACAGACAGGTACAACAGGAAGAAAATCACATGGTAGATCAGGTCAAAGTCGTCGCCGACGAAGAGGGGACGACTGAACAATCGCTACGGCGAAATCTCACAAACCGACATATACAGCTCATTGCTATCGGCGGTGCCATTGGTACCGGGCTGTTTATGGGTTCCGGCAAAACGATCAGCCTCGCCGGGCCATCCATCATTTTTGTTTATATGATCATCGGTTTTATGCTGTTCTTCGTCATGCGTGCAATGGGCGAATTACTGCTGTCCAACCTCGAATATAAATCGTTCAGTGATTTTGCCTCTGACTTGCTGGGGCCGTGGGCGGGATATTTTACCGGCTGGACCTACTGGTTCTGCTGGGTGGTCACCGGGATGGCGGACGTGGTGGCGATCACCGCCTACGCGCAGTTCTGGTTCCCCGGACTCTCTGACTGGGTCGCTTCGCTGGCGGTTATCCTGCTGCTGCTGGGGCTAAACCTCGCCACCGTGAAGATGTTTGGCGAGATGGAGTTCTGGTTCGCGATGATTAAAATCGTCGCTATCGTGGCGCTGATCGTGGTCGGCCTGGTGATGGTGATGATGCACTTCAAATCGCCAACCGGAGTCGAAGCGTCGTTTGCCCATCTGTGGAATGACGGCGGCTGGTTCCCGAAAGGCCTGAGCGGCTTCTTCGCCGGCTTCCAGATAGCGGTATTCGCCTTCGTGGGTATTGAGCTGGTCGGTACCACCGCGGCTGAAACCAAAGACCCGGAAAAATCGCTGCCGCGCGCGATTAACTCGATCCCGCTGCGTATCATTATGTTCTACGTCTTCGCGCTGATTGTGATTATGTCGGTGACGCCGTGGAGCTCGGTGGTGCCGAGCAAGAGCCCGTTCGTTGAGCTGTTTGTTCTGGTCGGTCTGCCGGCTGCGGCGAGCCTGATTAACTTCGTGGTGCTGACTTCCGCGGCCTCTTCCGCTAACAGCGGGGTGTTCTCCACCAGCCGTATGCTGTTCGGCCTGGCGCAGGAAGGGCAGGCGCCGAAGATGTTCGCTGCGCTGTCAAAACGTGCGGTACCGGCGAAGGGCTTAACTTTCTCCTGTATGTGCCTGCTGGGCGGCGTGGTCATGCTGATGGTCAACCCGAGCGTAATTGCCGCGTTCACCATGATCACGACAGTGTCGGCGATTCTGTTCATGTTCGTCTGGACGATTATCCTTTGCTCTTACCTGGTCTATCGTAAACAGCGTCCGCAGCTGCACGAGAAATCCAAATACAAGATGCCGTTGGGTAAAGTGATGTGCTGGGTGTGCATGGCTTTCTTCGTCTTCGTGCTGGTGCTGTTGACGCTGGAAGACGATACCCGTGAAGCGCTGATGGTCACCCCGCTGTGGTTTATTCTGCTGGGCGCGGGCTGGTTGTTTGCCGGTAAGAAACGTCAGGCGAAATAAAAAAATATCGGGGGGGGATTTTTAACGTTGCTTGCAACGGCCCGCCATAAAAAAGGCCACCCGGAGTGGCCAATAAACTGACAATGTCGAGAGGGCGCCCGCGGGCGCCTTTTTTATTACTTTCCTGCGAGGGCACGCGGGAACAGTACGTTATTTTCCAGACTGATGTGCTCCATCAGATCGTCAATCATTTCGTTGATGCCGTTGTACATCGCTCTCCAGGTGGTGCAGGCTTCCGGCGGCGGCGTCACGTTATTGGTGATGTGCTTGATCACTTCCAGCAGTTCGCCCGCTTCATCGTGCTCGCTCTCCATCACGCTGATAGGGCCGCCGGCCTGGGTGCCCATCCCCTGCTTGATCATCGGGAACAGAATCTGCTCCTCTTTCATCATGTGGCTGGAGAGCTCCTGGTGCAGCATGGTCAGGTATTTGGTCAGCCCTTTAGGCACGTTCGGCTTATCGGCATGAACGCGTTCAACCTTAGTCGCCTGCAGGATCAGCTCCGGCAATTGTTCGCGGTGGCGGTCATGGTAGCGAACGATAATGTGGTCGATGATTTCGGCGAACGGCGCGACGCGCCAGTCGCGCTCGATAGGCTGCTCGGCCAGTTTTGCCAGTTCGGCTTCAATAACCGCAACGTCCAGCTCTTTACGGGTTGCCGCGCGATCCAGGGTCTGCTTGCCGCCGCAGCAGTAGTCCATATCATATTTACGGAACAGCGCGGAGGCGCGTGGGATCGTCAACGCCAGCTCGCCTAAAGGTTGGTCACGGAAAGCCATAGCAATTACCTCGTCATCAAGAATATAAGATGTATTTTAAATGCATCTTTATCTTAATGGAATACCCCTTTGTGATACCAGGCTATTTTTTTTGCTCGACGTTCAGTTCCTGTAGCACCGGTTTTTCCGGGCGGGCGCGAACCGCCGACACCACGCCGAGCACCAGCAGCAGGATGCCGCTTAGCGTCAGCAGCGGCGGCAGGCTCTGGCGCAAAAGAAAGGTATACAGCAGGCCGGCCAGCGTTTCGAAGACGATAAGCGGCCCGAGGATCACCGTCGGCAGACGCTGGCTGGCGACGTTCCAGCACAGCGCGCCCACCCACGAACAGAGCACGGCAATCGCTAGCATCAGCGCGATGAACACCGCCGGGCGCGGGCCGAAGGGGAGCGGAAAGTTGAAGTTTTGGCCCTGCAGCCACCAGCAGGCGGCGATATAGCCGACAAGCGAGACCGGCAGGGTCACCAGCGCCTGCGCGGTCGCCCACATCATCGGCGGTTTGTCCGGGTTTTCGCGCAGCCAGCGGGCATTGCGTAAGGCATACCAGGCCCAGCAGACGACGGCGATCAGCGCGAGAAGAATACCCGAACCATAGCGCCATGGGTTGAAGTCAGGGAGACCGTGCTGCAGCTCCGCCACGTTGACGCACACCAGCCCCAGCGCAATACAGATTAGCGCCGGAAATAGCCGCCGCCACGGTAGCTTGCCGTCACGCTGGCTATACAGCAGGTTAGCGCACACCGGCAGGACCACCGGCAGCGTGCCGATGATCATCGTTGATACCGGCGCGCCGGTGCGCTGGATGGCGCTGGCAAGGCAGAAGTAATAGATCAGGTTGCCCATCATGGTCAGGGCCAGCGCGGTGCGCCAGTCGTGACGGCTTAGCTGACGTAGGCGCGCGCGGCCGAGCCACGCCAGCGGCAGGGCGATAAGCCCTAGCGCCAGATAGCGTCCCATCGATTGCAGCACCGCTGGGTATTCCGGCACCAGCAGTGGGCCGACGAAAATCAGTCCCCACATTAACCCCGCCAGCAGGGCATACAACACGCCGCTAATCATTATTTAATCCATTATCAGTTTATTTGCGCAAAGTGTAGGGCAGTCGCGAGGAAAGAATATTGTATGAGATTGCGCATTAGCGCCCGGCGACCTGCTTTTGATAACGCACCGGCGTAATGCCGTAGCGACGGGTGAAGGCACGGGTCAGATGCGACTGGTCGGTTAGCCCGGCGGCAATGGCGACTTCGGCGGCGGGCATGCCGTGAGTCAGAAACGCCTTGGCGCGCCACAGGCGGATCGCCATCAGCATCTGGTGAGGCGTGACGTGAAAGTGGGCTTTAAACTGGCGCTGGAAGTGATAGGGACTCAGCGCCGCGACCTGCGCCAGTTCGTCGAGACTGACGGCGCGCATATAGTTATCGTGCAGATAGTCGCGTACCCGATCGAAGCGATGCGCCGCTTCCGGGAAGCGCGGCGCGTGATGAGCGAAAGGACGGAAGGTGTCGATCAGGTCGAGCAGCATGCCCTGCTGCGCCAGCGGGTCATCGGTGTGCCACAGGCCGTAAATTAGTTGGCCAATCCGCTGTGAACGTCGCGGATCCTGGCGTACCACCTCGCTGAACCACCAGTCGCGCACGCCGGTGATGGCTTCCAGCCGATCCGGTTCCAGATAAATCATCCGATAGCGCCAGCCGTCGGCGGTTTCCGCTTCGCCGGTATGCAGCTCATCCGGGTTCATGGTGACGATGGAATGGGCGGAGGCCACGTGCTGCCCGCCGCGATAGCGAAAGCGCTCGGCGCCTTGTTCAATCACGCCGACGCCAAAAGCCTCGTGGGTGTGCGGTTCAAAGGCGTAGCGGGAGATATGGGCGTGGTATAGCTCAACGCCGGGCAACTGTTCGAGGTGACGAAAGCGCGCGCGGTCTTTTTCATCGCTAAATTGTGGTGGTACACCCTGCATGCTATGCCTCCCGACGATTCATCCTTTCATTATTAGAGATGAACCGCCGGGACGCTACCGCAAAAACTGACAGGGAGCGGTTAGAGGATGCCTTTTACGCTTTCGGTAAGCGCGGTGGTCGGGCGGCCAATTAGTTTGCTCAGAGTGCGGCTGTCGTCAAACAGTCCGCCTTTCGACGCGCCGGTATCGGAATCCGCCAGCATATCGGCAAGCCCGGACGGCAGGCCGACGTTTTTCAGCGCGGCGGCGAAATCGGCTTCGCTGAGGTTTTGATAAACCACACTTTTCCCGCTTTGCTTGCTCAGCTCTGCAGCCAGTTCGCTCAGGGTCCAGGCGTTGTCCCCCGCCAGTTCGTAAACTTTCCCGGCATGACCCTCACCGGCAATAACGTGAGCGGCGGCGGCGGCATAATCGGCACGGGTGGCGGAGGCGATTTTACCCTCCCCGGCGGCGCCGATAAACACGCCGTGTTCCAGCGCCGGCGGCGCGCTGGCCAAATAGTTTTCGGTATACCAGCCGTTGCGCAGCAGCGCGTAAGGAATACCGGAATCGGCCAGCATTTGTTCGGTTTCGATATGTTCACCGGCCAGACCCAGCGGCGATGTGTCGGCATGTAGCAGGCTGGTGTAGGCGATAAATTTCACGCCGGCGGCTTTAGCGGCGTTGATGACGTTGCGGTGCTGAACGGCGCGCTGACCGACCTCGCTTGAGGAGATCAGCAGTAGTTTATCAACACCCCGCAGCGCGGCGGTGAGCGCGGCTTCATCGCCGTACTCGGCCTGGCGAACGACGACGCCCTGCTGGCTGAGCGCCTGCGCTTTCGCCGGGTTGCGGACAATCGCCACAATCTGGTTAGCAGGGACGGTTTTTAATAGATCATGCAGGACGTGTTGGCCAAGCTGGCCGGTGGCACCGGTAATCGCGATCATGGGTCTTCTCCTTCGTGTTCATTGGTAGTTGTGGTAAGCTAACACCTTAACTAACTTTTAGTAAGTACGTACAAAAAGGTAAGTGTGAAAATGGCCGAACCGACGCTGAGCGATAAACTGCGCAACGGTAACCTGTTTGCGGAACAGTGCCCGTCGCGCGATGTACTGAAACACGTGACCAGCCGCTGGGGCGTGTTGATTCTGGTGGCGCTGCGCGAGGGAACCCACCGTTTTAGCGATCTGCGCCGTAAGATGGGCGGCGTCAGCGAGAAAATGCTGGCGCAGTCATTACAGGCGCTGGAACAGGATGGTTTTATCGACCGCGTTTCTTATCCGGTGGTCCCGCCGCATGTTGAATATAGCCTGACGCCGCTCGGCCTGCAGGTGAGCGAAAAGGTGGCGGCGCTGGCCGATTGGATCGAACTGAATCTACCCGCGGTGCTGGCTAACCACGAGTAGTGAAAAATGTATTACTCCCTGTAATCCCGGATAGCGGCTGGCGCCTTATCCAGGCTACCAGTCAGCTTCGCTTTGTAGCCCCGGTAAGCGCAGCACCACCGGGGATATGTACCCGGATAGCGGCTGGCGCCTAATACAGGCCACCAGCCAGCTTCGCTTTGTAGCCCCGGTAAGCGCAGCGCCACCGGGGAGATGTACCCGGATAGCGGCTGGCGCCAGGCTACCAGCCAGCTCCGCTTTGTAGCCCCGGTAAGCGCAGCGCCACCGGGGAGATGTACCCGGATAACGGCTGGCGCCTAATACGGGCTACCAGTCAGCTCCGCTTTGTAGCCCCGGTAAGCGCAGCACCACCGGGGAAAAGGTATTACTGACCCAAATCCAACTGATAAATGGCGAAGCCAATATCATCGGTCGCCACCTGCCGCATCGGATATTGCGCTTTCTCTTTGATAAACGCCGCCGCTTTGTCGCCCGGCGAGGTCTCAAAGCGAATATCCAACGGCGTTTTGCTGTGAATCGGCGCCAGACGCCAGTTGTTATCCGCCGCCGGATGGATCGCGCCATCTTTCTTCGACTGTGCGCCAATCCATGCCGCCAGCACCGAACGGTTTTCATCCGGTGAAGCAAACGCGATATGGCTGTCGCCGGTACCGGCGAATTTACCGCCGTAGGCGCGATAGTTATTGGTGGCGACCAGGAAGGTGGCCTGCGGATCGATAGGTTTGCCGTTAAAGGTCAGGTCTTTAATGCGTTCTGACTGCGGGTGAATCATCTGGCATTCACCGTCATAGCGCGCCGGCTGGCTGACGTCGATCTGGTAATTCACGCCGTCAATTACGTCGAAGTTATAGGTGCGGAACCCGTCCCAGTTAATCAGCGACTGCGGCTTACTGCTGGTTGGGTCAATCTGGTTAAACTGCCCGGCGGAGCATTCCAGCCACTCCTTAACCTCTTTACCGCTGACTTTCATGACCACCAACGTGTTCGGGTAGAGATAGAGGTCGGCGGCGTTGCGGAAAGTAAGCTGGCCTTTTTCTACTTCGACAAAGCTTGCCGGATCGTTTTTACGCCCGCCCACTTTAAACGGCGCGGCGGCGGAGAGCACCGGCAGCTTTGCCAGATCCGGATCGCCCTGAATGTAATGCTCAACGTAGGCTTTCTGCGCCATGTTGACGACCTGTACCGTCGGGTCGTCCTGCACCAGCGCCAGGTAGCTATACATGTTATCGGCGGATTTACCGATAGGTTTACTGACGAATTCGCGGGTGGCGTCATGATCGGCTTTTAACACCGCGACCAGCTCGCTGTCTTCCGCCGCCAGCGATTTTTTCGCTACCGCGTCATAGATTGGACGCGCTTCGGCTTTGGCCTGCGTGACCCGCCATTTGCCGCCGTCGTTATTCAGCACCAGATCGACCACCCCGAGATGGTCGCCCCACATTCCCGGCATCACCGCCGGAATACCGTTTAGCGTACCTTTGGCGATATCCGCGCCTTTAATGGCGGCGAAGTCTTTACCGGGGAATACCGCATGAGCGTGGCCGAACATGATGGCGTCCACGCCGGGCACCTGGCTTAAGTAATAGACCGAGTTTTCCGCCATCGCCTGATAGGGGTCGGCGGAGAGGCCGGAGTGCGCGACCACCACCACCACGTCAGCGCCTTTCGCGCGCATCTCCGGGACATATTTTCGCGCGGTTTCGGTGATGTCGTTGACCGTCACTTTGCCGCTCAAATTCGCTTTATCCCAGGTCATGATCTGCGGCGGCACAAAGCCGATATAACCGATGCGCAGGGTGTGGGATTGCCCGTCGCTGTCCTGTACCTGGGTATCCTGAATCAGATACGGCGTAAACATCGGTTTGCCGGTTTTGGCATCGATAATGTTGGCGTTAACGTAGGGGAATTTCGCCCCGGCCAGCGCCTTATGCAGGAACTCGAGGCCGTAGTTAAATTCATGGTTGCCGAGGTTGCCGACGGCGTAATCAAGGGTATTCATTGCCTTATAAACCGGATGAACATCGCCTTCTTTGAGCCCTTTTGCCGCCATATAATCGCCCAGTGGGCTACCCTGAATAACATCGCCGTTATCCACCAGCACGCTGTTTTTCGCTTCCGCGCGGGCTTTTTCAATCAGGCTGGCGGTTCGTACCAGGCCGAATTTTTCCGTAGCGGCATCTTTGTAGTAATCGAAATCCATCATATTGCTGTGCAGATCGGTGGTTTCCATGATCCGCAGGTCGACCGTCGCCGCGTTGACGCTGGCCGCCACCAGCGTGGCCAGCAGCGTTGCGCTAAACTTAAACATCAGAGGCGTCCTTTTTTATGAGCAATGGCGCAAAACAAAATGTATTTACATTCTGTTGCTTACAGAATTGTGAATTCTGCCAGAAAAGCCTGATTAGAAACCGCTTGTGTTATCACAGATAGCGGAACTGGTGATGATGCGATATAAAAAAACAACGAGTTTAACGCCACTGTAACCAGAAGAGGTGGAGAATGTTAGAACAAGTATGTCAGCTTGCACGGATTGCGGGCGATGCCATCATGGATGTCTACGATGGGAACCAGCCGATCGACGTGAGCAGCAAAAAGGATGATTCTCCGGTTACCGCGGCGGATATCGCCGCGCACAAAGTCATTGTTAGCGGCCTGCGGGCGCTGGACGCTGCCATTCCGATTCTGTCGGAAGAGGATCCGCCGGCCTGGGAGGTGCGCCAGCACTGGCAGCGCTACTGGCTGGTTGACCCGCTGGACGGCACCAAAGAATTTATCAAGCGTAACGGCGAATTTACCGTCAATATCGCGCTGATTGAAAACGGCAAGCCGACGCTGGGCGTGGTTTACGCGCCGGTAATGAAGGTGATGTACAGCGCGCAAAACGGCAAGGCGTGGAAGGAAGAGTGCGGCGTGCGTAAGCAGATTCAGGTCCGCGATGCGCGCCCGCCGCTGGTAGTCATTAGCCGCTCCCACGGCAACGACCCGGAGCTGCAGGAGTATCTTGAGCAACTGGGTGAGCACCAGACGACCTCGATCGGATCGTCGCTGAAATTCTGCCTGGTGGCGGAAGGTCAGGCCCAGCTCTATCCGCGCTTTGGGCCGACCAGCACCTGGGACACCGCCGCCGGCCATGCGGTGGCGGTGGCCGCCGGGGCACACGTTCACGATTGGCAGGGTAAAACTCTCGACTACACGCCGCGTGAATCCTTCCTCAACCCCGGCTTCCGGGTCTCTATTTATTAAGCAGCTTATGCAGCAGGTCGACAACCTGCTGCACCTCTTGCTGGGTCAGCGCGCCGTCTTTCGCCCACTGGACGCGGCCGTCTTTATCTAAAACTACAATTGCCGAACTGCCTTCATCGAGCTGCCAGGCTTTGCGCGCAAGGCCGTTGCTGTCGACGATAAACTGTGACCACGGGTACAGCTGTTTATTGCTTTCAATACTGCTACGAACGAACATCCCGGATCCGGGGATGGCGTCGTCGGTATTGACGATCGTCGTGGTCTGGTAGCGGTCGTGTGGCAGGCCGGCGGCCTTAATAGCCTCAATCAGATTGGCGTTTTTCTCTTTTGCCGAGGTGCGCCCGGCAATATGCTGGATGACGCGCACTTTTCCCGCCAGCTGCGAGCTATTCCAGTTTTTGTAGCTAAACTTATCGTTATTCAGCACCAGCTCTCCGCGGTCGGCAATGCCTACCGGCGCGACGCGCTGGCCGTCGACAAAATTGTGCGCCGAAGCCATTAAGGGCAACAGGAGGGCGGAAACCGCCAGCAGTTTACGTAGGGTCATAAGATTTCCTTTTTTATGTGCAGGTGATCCGACCACTTGGTCTTGTTTAATGATAAGTGCGATTTGCCGGCATCACCCGCAATCGTGATGCCAGTTTGCGTGCTAACGCACACATTCAAAGAAAAACGGAAACTTATACTAACAACTACGTATGC
>CABUCP010000080.1 GCA_902490055.1 uncultured Klebsiella sp.
TTGGCGCTCATGAAAGGGTCGCTGACCGCTACTGGTGGGTTCGCCATTACGATAAACGCTGCCGCCGTGACCAGCATCGTCACAGCTAACTGACTTCAGCTCGCCGAAGGCGTAAACCTTGCGGCGAGCGTTCGTTTATCTCGCTAATCAGATATCCGCCAGCGCCGCATTACGGTCGGGGTAGAAGCTCAGTCGCCCCGGGATCGGCTGGACGCCAGCGCGCGCCAGGGTGCGCAGCGGCTGGAACTCAAGGTTCGATACTCGCAGCTCGCAGCCCTCCGGCAGGCGTTTCACGAAACGCAGGAAGGCGTCAAGGCCGCCGGCGTCGAGTACCGGCACCGCATCCCACTTCAGCACCACCACGCGTTTTCCTTCAATCCGGCTTTCGAGGTCGGTAAACAGTCCCTCCGCCGCGGCGAAGAACAGCGGCCCGATAACCCGCAGCACCAGTACGTCTTCCGGCACTTCAACGTTCACCGGCGCGAGACGAGTCATGCGCGCGATGCGGCGCATAAACAGCAGTGAAGCCAGCACGATGCCAACGCTAATGGCAATAACCATATCGAACAGCACGGTGAGCGACATACACATCAGCAAGACGATGATGTCGTCTTTCGGGCCGTGGCGCAGCAGGTTGATAACTTTATGCGCTTCGCTCATGTTCCATGCCACCATCAGCAGCAGGGCGGCCATTGCTGAAAGCGGCAGCCAGGAGAGCAGCGGCGCAAGGACCAGCAGTGCGAGGATCACCAGCAGCGCGTGGATCACTGCCGAAATCGGCGATGTTGCGCCAGCGCGCACGTTAGCCGCGGAACGGGCAATCGCCGCGGTGGCGGTAATCCCACCGAAGAACGGGGCGACGATATTGCCCAGACCCTGGCCAATAAGCTCGCTGTTGGCTTTGTGTTTGGTCCCGGTCATGCCGTCGAGCACCACGGCGCACAGCAGCGACTCAATGGCGCCAAGCATCGCCATCGAAAAGGCGGCGGGGAGCAACGCTTGCAGCGAAGCCCAGCTCAGGGTGAACTCTGAACCCGGCATATCCCACGGCAGCACCAGCTGCGGCAGCAATTGCGGGATACCGTTACCCTGGCTGCCGTCGGCGAGCACGTAGTGGAACTGCGAGCCGATGGTCGCCACATGGCCGCCGAGCAAATTAACGATACCCATTACCGCACAGCCGGCCAGCAGCGCCGGCAGGTGCCCCGGCAGGCGAATGCCCAGCCGCGGCCAGAAGATAAGAATGCCGAGAGTGACGACGCCGATCGCCGCATCGCCAATGTTGATTGTTGGCAGGGCCATCGCCAGCGCGCCGACTTTCTGCAGATAGTGCTCCGGTACGTGCGCCATCTGCAGGCCGAGAAAATCTTTAATTTGCATGGTACCAATAGTGATACCTATACCGGAGGTAAACCCGAGAGTGACCGACAGCGGAATATATTCAATCAGGCGGCCAAAGCGGGCGAGGCCGAATAGAATTAAGAAAATACCCGACATCAGCGTCGCCACCAGCAGGCCGGCAAGGCCAAACTGCTGCGACACCGGATAAAGAATCACCACAAACGCCGCGGTGGGGCCGGAAACGCTAAAGCGCGAACCGCCGGTCAGGGCGATCACAATCCCCGCCACCGCCGAAGTGTACAGGCCATACTGCGGCGCCACGCCGCTCCCTATCGCCAGGGCCATCGCCAGCGGGATAGCGATAATCCCGACCGTTATCCCGGCAATGACATCGCGAGTGAAGCGCGATGCGGTGTACTTTTCTTTCCAGCAAGCGTCGATGAGGGCGCGGAAAGGCATCACATGTGAGGAAAATAATCTATTCACAATAATGTTTCATCCATGAGCGCATCATCTGTCAACTGAATGGCAGGTGAAGGAGGCATTAGTCATACAAATCTGTTTTGGAAACAAAAAAACCCGCCGCAGCGGGTTTTTCGGCTGGGCTCGATTAGTGCTCGAACATGGCGGAAATCGATTCTTCGTTGCTGATTCGACGAATCGCTTCGGCCAGCATACCGGACAGCGTCAGGGTACGAACTTTGTCCAGGGCTTTGATTTCGGGCGTCAGCGGAATGGTATCGCAGACGACGAATTCATCAATCACAGAGTTTTTAATGTTCTGGATAGCATTGCCGGAGAAGATTGGGTGGGTCGCGTAGGCGAAGACGCGTTTTGCGCCACGCTCTTTCAGCGCTTCCGCTGCTTTACACAGGGTGCCGCCGGTATCAATCATGTCATCAACCATGACGCAGTCGCGGCCGGCAACGTCGCCGATGATATGCATCACCTGGGAAACGTTAGCGCGCGGACGGCGTTTGTCGATGATGGCCATGTCGGTATCGTTCAGCAGCTTAGCGATAGCGCGAGCGCGAACCACGCCGCCGATGTCCGGAGAAACCACGATTGGGTTATCCAGGTTCAGCTGCAGCATGTCTTCCAGCAGGATTGGGCTACCGAATACGTTATCAACAGGAACATCGAAGAAGCCCTGAATCTGTTCGGCGTGCAGGTCAACGGTCAGTACGCGGTCAACGCCGACACTGGACAGGAAGTCAGCGACGACTTTTGCGGTGATTGGCACACGAGCGGAACGTACGCGACGGTCCTGACGGGCATAGCCGAAGTAAGGGATTACCGCGGTGATACGGCCTGCAGAAGCGCGACGCAGGGCATCGACCATAACAACCAATTCCATCAGGTTGTCATTGGTGGGAGCACAAGTGGACTGGATGATGAAAATATCACCACCGCGTACGTTTTCGTTGATTTGTACGCTGACTTCGCCGTCGCTAAAACGACCTACAGCGGCGTCGCCAAGAGAAGTGTACAGGCGGTTGGCAATACGTTGTGCTAGTTCCGGGGTGGCGTTACCAGCAAAAAGCTTCATATCAGGCACGAGAAGAACCTCAGGCATGCGTCCAGTGGTGGATAGGATACGCCAAAATGTGCGGTCAGGGCGAAAAACTATCCATGCGGTGTATTAAAGAGCGCGATGCAACGTCTGGAACAAGTGACGTTGTCACCGTGACTCAGCTTGCCCGGCGATGGTTTGTGCTAGCGGCGAGAGGTTAACGCCTCGCGCGACAAAACCGTTCAGCCATTCCGGGGCTTGCTCAAGCACCTGACGAGCGGAGGATTCGGTGTCAAATTCGGCAAAGACACAGGCTCCTGTGCCAGTCAGGCGCGACGGCGCGTATTCTAACAGCCAGGAAAGCGCCGCATCAACCTCACGAAAACGTTTTCTTGCGATAACCTCGCAATCGTTGCCGAATTCACAGTTTAGTAAGGTATTAATTGACCTGCTCGGGGTATTACGTGGTAGGTCCGGATCGCGAAAAATGATCGGCGTCGGAATACTCACCCCAGGATGCGCCACCAGGTACCATTTTTCCGGTGGGTCGACCGGAGTCAGAATTTCACCGACCCCTTCGGCAAACGCCGCGTGTCCGCGCACGAAAACCGGCACATCGGCGCCGAGCTGTAGCCCCAGCGTCGCCAGTTCATCTTCGCTCAGCCCGCAGCCCCACAGATGATTCAACGCCACCAGTACCGTCGCGGCGTTAGAAGAACCGCCGCCCAGACCGCCGCCCATCGGCAGACGCTTGTCGATGCTGATATCGGCGCCGCTGCCGGCCGGTAGCTGGCCGTGAGACGCTGCCGCCGCCATCAGTAGCCTGGCGGCGCGAATAATCAGATTTTCTTCGTCCGCTACGCCGGCGACCGGCGTTAGCAGCCGCAGCTTCCCATCGCGGCGCGGTTCAATGGTCAAGGTGTCGCCATAATCGAGAAACTGGAACAGCGTCTGCAGCGTATGGTAGCCATCGGCGCGCTGGCCGGTGATGTACAAAAACAGATTCAGTTTTGCAGGGGCGGGCCAGCGACTCATCATTTCACAATCCAGTTATCCATTTTCAGCTTAATGCGCTGACTGCCGTTGTTAAGTTCCATATTCGACGGCAGGGTCGGTTTGGTATCGCTGGTGTAGCCGCTGTAGGTCACGTGCCAGGTTTTACCATTCTGCGTGTAGTTAAGTTCGCGCAGGCGATATTGATCGTCTAACGAATAGTCGGTGGCATCGCCCGGCAGGCCGATAATCCACTGGCGCAGGCTGTTAAGCGGGATCGGCATACCGGTCAGGCGGCCAATCATCTCTTCGGCGTCGGTGGCGTTATAGGTCTGGCCCTTATTATCAATAAGCTGCACGCCGCCCGGCTGCGCGGTCAGTGACAGTTCGGTGCTGCCCAGCGGATTGGTCAGCAGCAGGCGATAGCGATCCTGCCCGGTTTGCTGCCAGAAGAAGCGGGCATACACTTTCTGCTCATCGGAAAGATACGCAAACGCCCCGCGGGTCTGGAACTGATTCAGATTGCGGACATCTTGCTGGTGCTGGCGCCACTGGGGAGAATCCGGGCTTTTGCCGGGCCCTTGCGGCGGGGTGTTGATTGCACAGGCGGTCAGAACGAGGCTTGCCAACGGCAGCAGGCGGAACAGTCGATTCATAATGATGACAAATCCTTGATGTCTACAGTGAAATGCGGCGACTGGATGGATCGCACACCGATTTGTGTAGCGGGTTGCAATAATAACCCTTAATGCTAGCGTCGCAGGCCGATAGCGTCTACGTTCAAGTTGTCTGAAATCAAAAAATTACCGTTACTGGCTATTAAACCCTGACTATTACTCCAAAAGGGGAGCGTCTCTTTTATTGATTACGCGCATCCTGTATGATGCGCTCAGACTAACCTTAGCAACGCTGGTACTATTCCCTCACCATGACCCTTTTAGCTCTTGGCATCAACCACAAAACAGCTCCGGTAGCGCTGCGAGAACGCGTAACGTTTTCGCCGGATACGCTCGATAAGGCGCTGGAGAGCTTACTGGCTCAGCCAATGGTGCAGGGCGGGGTGGTGCTATCAACCTGTAACCGCACCGAGCTGTATCTCAGCGTTGAAGAGCAGGACAACCTGCAGGAAGCGCTGATTCGCTGGCTGTGCGATTACCACGGGCTCAACGAAGAAGACCTGCGTAAAAGCCTCTACTGGCATCAGGATAACGATGCCGTCAGCCATCTGATGCGCGTCGCCAGCGGGCTTGATTCGCTGGTTCTCGGCGAGCCGCAAATTCTCGGTCAGGTGAAGAAAGCCTTCGCCGACTCCAGCCGCGGCCATCTCAACGTGAGCGAACTGGAGCGGATGTTCCAGAAGTCGTTCTCGGTGGCCAAACGCGTGCGTACCGAAACCGATATCGGCGCCAGCGCGGTCTCCGTCGCGTTTGCCGCCTGTACGTTGGCGCGGCAAATCTTTGAATCGCTCGCCAGCGTTACGGTGCTGTTAGTCGGCGCCGGCGAAACCATCGAACTGGTGGCCCGCCATCTACGCGAACACAACGTGCGTAAAATGGTGATCGCCAACCGTACTCGCGAACGCGCTCAGGCGCTGGCGGATGAAGTCGGCGCAGAAGTCATCGCGCTTAGCGATATCGACGAGCGGCTGAAAGAGGCCGATATTATTATCAGTTCTACTGCCAGCCCGCTGCCGATTATCGGTAAAGGGATGGTTGAGCGCGCGCTGAAGGCGCGCCGCAATCAGCCGATGCTGCTGGTGGACATCGCGGTGCCCCGCGATGTCGAACCGGAAGTCGGTAAGCTTGCCAACGCCTACCTGTACAGCGTCGACGACCTGCAAAACATCATTCAGCACAACCTGGCGCAGCGTAAGGCGGCGGCGGTGCAGGCGGAATCGATCGTCGAGCAGGAGACCAGTGAATTTATGGCCTGGCTGCGCGCCCAAAGCGCCAGCGAGACTATCCGCGAATATCGTTCCCAATCCGAGCAGGTTCGCGAGGAGCTGACGGCGAAAGCGCTTGCCGCGCTGGCGCAGGGCGGCGATGCGCAGGAAATCATGCAAGATCTGGCCCGTAAGCTGACCAACCGCCTGATCCACGCTCCAACCAAATCACTTCAGCAGGCCGCCCGTGACGGGGATGATGAACGCCTGCATATTCTGCGCAACAGCCTCGGGCTGGAATAGCGCACATTTCTCTATTTAAAGACAGGGTGAATTCACGCCTATGAAGCCTTCTATTGTTGATAAACTGGAAGCTCTGTACGAACGCCATGAAGAAGTTCAGGCGCTGCTTGGCGACGCCGCCACCATTGCCGACCAGGACCGTTTCCGCGCGCTATCGCGGGAGTATGCTCAACTGGGCGATGTGGCCCGCTGCTATACCGACTGGCGCCAGGTGCAGGATGATATTGAAACCGCGCAGATGATGCTCGACGATCCGGAAATGCGCGAGATGGCGCAGGAAGAGCTGCGCGACGCCAAAGAAAAAAGCGAAGCGCTGGAACAACAGCTGCAGGTTCTGCTGCTGCCGAAAGACCCGGACGATGAACGCAACGCCTTTGTCGAAGTACGCGCCGGTACCGGCGGCGATGAAGCGGCGCTGTTCGCCGGCGATCTGTTCCGTATGTACAGCCGTTACGCCGAAGCGCGCCGCTGGCGGGTTGAAATCATGAGCGCCAACGAAGGCGAACATGGCGGATTTAAAGAAGTGATTGCCAAAATCAGCGGCGATGGCGTTTACGGGCGACTGAAATTTGAATCCGGCGGCCACCGCGTCCAGCGCGTTCCGGCAACCGAATCGCAGGGACGTATCCATACCTCCGCCTGTACCGTGGCGGTGATGCCGGAACTGCCGGAAGCCGAAATGCCGGATATCAACCCGGCGGATCTGCGTATTGATACCTTCCGCTCCTCGGGCGCGGGCGGCCAGCACGTCAACACCACCGACTCCGCTATCCGTATTACCCACTTGCCGACCGGTATCGTCGTTGAATGTCAGGACGAACGTTCGCAGCACAAGAACAAAGCCAAGGCGCTGTCGGTGCTGGGCGCGCGTATTCGCGCCGCCGAAGTGGCCAAGCGTCAGCAGGCGGAAGCTTCTACCCGCCGTAACCTGCTGGGTAGCGGCGATCGTAGCGACCGTAACCGTACCTATAACTTCCCGCAGGGCCGCGTGACCGACCACCGCATCAACCTGACCCTTTACCGTCTGGATGAAACCATGGAAGGCAAACTGGATATGCTGATCGAACCGATTGTGCAGGAATTCCAGGCTGACCAGCTGGCGGCGCTTTCCGAGCAGGAATGATGACCTTTCGACAGTGGCTCACTCAGGCAATCGCCCGGCTCGATGCGAGCGACAGCCCGCGCCGCGATGCCGAGATTTTACTGGGGCATGTCACCGGCAAAGCGCGGACCTGGATCCTCGCTTTTGACGAAACCGTCCTGACGGCGGAACAGCTGGCGCAACTGGACGCATTGCTGGCGCGCCGCGCCAACGGCGAGCCGGTTGCCCATCTGGTTGGCCAGCGCGAATTCTGGTCTCTGCCGCTGTTTGTCTCGCCGGCGACGCTGATCCCGCGCCCGGACACCGAATGTCTGGTCGAGCAGGCGCTGGCGCGTTTGCCGCGGACGGCGTGTCGCATCCTCGACCTTGGCACCGGCACCGGCGCTATTGCGCTGGCGCTGGCCAGCGAGCGTCCGGACTGCCTGCTGACCGCCGCCGACGTTATGCCGGACGCCGTGGCGCTCGCCGCGCGCAATGTCGCCCATCTCGCTATCGACAATGTCACCGTGCTGCAGAGCGACTGGTTTAGCGCGCTGAATGGGCAGCAGTTCGCGATGATCGTCAGTAATCCCCCTTATATCGACGAAGCCGATCCGCACCTGGCCGAGGGCGATGTCCGCTTTGAGCCGAAAACGGCGCTGGTCGCCGCCGACCAGGGGCTGGCCGACCTGGCGCATATTATCAACGAGGGGCGGCAGTTTCTGCAGCCCGGCGGATTTATGTTGCTGGAGCACGGCTGGAAGCAGGGCGAGGCGGTACGTGCGCTCTTTAACGCCGCGGGCTATTGCGATGTCGAAACCTGCCGCGATTATGGCGATAACGAACGGTTGACCCTCGGGCGTTGGCCGCACAAGGAGCAAGCTGGCCAATGAATTTATTTACTGCAGTCCTCTATTTGCATATTGCCTGCGTGGTGACATCGGTTGGGCTTTTTGTATTGCGTTACTGGTGGACCTACAGCGGCAGCACGCTGCTGAATCAGCGCTGGGTACGCATTGCGCCGCACTGTAGCGATACGCTGTTGTTCCTCAGCGGCGCCGGGTTAATGGCGATAACGCACTATCTGCCGTTTACCGAAGATGGCGCATGGCTGACTGAAAAGCTGTTTGGCGTTATCATTTACATCGGATTAGGATTTATTGCGCTGGGCCGACGTCGCCCGCGCCGTCAGCAGACCCGGTTTATTGCCTTTCTGCTGGCGCTGGTGGTGTTGTTCGTCATCGTTCAACTCGCCATCACAAGAATACCGTTACTGGGGTAAGACATGAGGTCGTTAGCTGATTTCGAATTTAACAAAGCGCCGTTGTGCGAAGGCATGGTCCTCATTTCTGAATTGATCCGCGACGACTTCCCGACGCACTTCGTGCAGGATGAGCTGGAGCGGTTGTTAAAACTGGCGCAGGAAGAGATTGCTACCTCCTGGGATCAGGAGCGTCAGCTCGACCGGCTGCTGGAGCTGTTCTATCACGAATGGGGCTTCGGCGCGTCGCAGGGCATTTATCGCCTGTCCGATGCCTTATGGTTGGATAAGGTGCTGATTAACCGCCAGGGAAGCGCCGTGTCGCTCGGGGCGGTTCTCTTGTGGATAGCCCAGCGTCTGGAGCTGCCGGTGGTGCCGGTTATCTTCCCGACGCAGATGCTGCTGCGCGCCGATCCGGAAACCAGCGAAGAGATGTGGTTGATTAACCCGTTCAACGGCGAGACGCTTGATGAGCACACACTTGAGGTGTGGCTGAAGGGCAATATCAGTCCGGTGGCCGAACTGTTCAACGAGGATCTCGACGAGGCGGATAACGCCGAGGTGATCCGTAAATTGCTCGACACGTTGAAATCAGCGCTGATGGAAGAACGGCAGATGGAACTGGCCCTATGCGCCAGCGAAGCGCTGCTGCAGTTCAATCCGGAAGACCCGTATGAAATTCGCGATCGCGGGCTTATCTACGCCCAGCTGGAGTGCGAACACGTGGCGCTGCTGGATCTCAATTATTTCGTTGAGCAGTGCCCGGAGGATCCGATTAGCGAGATGATCCGCGCACAGATCAACACGATTTCGCACAAACAAATTACATTGCATTAGTCTGGAACCATTCCGGTTACACCCTGATAAGGCGATCTTATGAAACAAAAAGTGGTTAGCATTGGTGATATCAACGTAGCAAACGACCTGCCGTTCGTGCTGTTTGGCGGAATGAACGTGCTGGAGTCCCGCGATCTTGCGATGCGTATCTGCGAACATTATGTGACCGTCACGCAAAAGCTGGGCATTCCGTATGTGTTCAAAGCCTCTTTTGATAAAGCCAACCGTTCTTCCATCCACTCCTATCGTGGGCCGGGT
>CABUCP010000081.1 GCA_902490055.1 uncultured Klebsiella sp.
AACTAATTAAATTTTTTTGCGCCAGCGCTGATATTTTCCCGGCGCTGGCGGTGTTCCTGCCGAAAGGCCTGAATATCGTTAACAAATTGTGGAAAGCTAATTTCCTCGCTGGCGCGGGATATATTCGCGCAACATTCCTCCCCCCTCGCGCGAACCATTCTCATCGCGTCTCTACGCCAACAGCATGCTACCCGGCATTTTTCAGAAAAATTCACCTCATCTTTGCCGCCTGGCTTCTTTTGCCCGTCACCAACTACGCTTTATGGGTCACTGGTCATCTGAGGTCATCGTTATGTCCCTGAGTCCTTATATTGCTTTTAGCGGCAACTGCGCCGCCGCCATCGCCTTCTATCAGCAAGCCTTAGGCGCGCAGCTACTCCATCAAATCACCTACGGCGAAATGCCGAAAGACGCCCAGGATGCCGAGGATGGCTGCCCCTCCGGCCAGCATCTGGCCGCCGACTGCATCGCCCACGCCAGCCTGCAGGTCGCCGAAAGTATCCTGATGCTGAGCGATAGCCCCAGTAGCGACATGGAAAGCTATGCTGGCTTTGTTCTCGTGCTTGAACCGAAAGATGTGGACGAAGGCAAACGCTGGTTCAATGCGTTGGCCGATGGCGGGCGCATCGAAATGGCGTGGCAGGAGACCTTCTGGGCCCACGGCTTTGGCAAAGTGGTCGATCGCTTCGGCGTGCCGTGGATGGTTAACGTCATCAAACAACCCTAACCTGCTTTACGGGGCGGATTCTCCGCCCTGTCATCCTCGTTCCATCAACTCTTCATCCTGCGGTCATCATGACTTAACAGGAATGTAACAAAAACGCGTCACGATCGGCCCACGCTCAACGGGGAATCCCGAAGGTGCTTAGTGAGGCTCGATAAATATGTACTTATCCAGACATCCGACCAGTTACCCAACCCGGTATCAGGAAATTGCCGCCAGGCTTGAACAGGAGCTGCGCCACCACTATCGCTGCGGCGATTACCTACCGGCCGAACAGCAGTTGGCGGCGCGATTCGAAGTCAACCGCCATACCCTGCGCCGAGCCATCGACCAGCTGGTTGAACGCGGTTGGGTCCAGCGCCGCCAGGGCGTCGGCGTACTGGTACTGATGCGGCCTATCGACTACCCGCTCAACGCCCAGGCGCGTTTTAGCCAGAATCTACTGGAACAAGGCAGCCACCCGACCAGCGAAAAATTGCTGTCAGTGCTGCGCCCGGCCAGCAGCCACGTTGCCGAAGCCTTTGGCATCGCCGAAGGCGAAAACGTCATTCATCTGCGTACCCTGCGCCGGGTCAACGGCGTCTCGCTATGTCTGATTGACCACTACTTCGCCGACCTGCGCTTCTGGCCGGCGCTGCAAACCTTTACCCACGGCTCGCTGCACGATCTGCTGCGTGACCAGCTCGCCATCGAACTGACCCGCGTACGTACCAAAATTAGCGCCCGCCGCGCGCAGGCGAAAGAGAGCAAGCTGCTGGAAATCCCCAATATGGCGCCGCTGCTGTGCGTACGCACGCTTAATAGCCGCGAAGGCGAATCGGCCACGACGGAGTATTCCGTCAGCCTGACCCGCGCCGACATGATTGAATTCACCATGGAGCACTGAATGCACTTCGATACCGCCACCCGCCAGCGCTGGATGTCCGTGCTGGCGCACAGTGAACCGCAGGACCTTCTGGCGCGCATGCAGTCGCTGCAGCTGGCGCCGCAGTATGAACTGATCCGCGCCCCGGAAACCGGTCTGGTACAGCTACAGGCGCGGATGGGCGGCATTGGCGACCGTTTCTTTGCCGGCGACGCCACGCTAACTCGCGCCGCCGTGCGCCTGGCCGACGGCACTCTCGGCTACAGCTGGATTTTAGGCCGTGACCGACCGCACGCCGAGCGCTGCGCGGCGATCGACGGTCTGCTGCAATCGCCCCACCATTTTCACACCTTAATGGAAACCCTGATTAACCCGCTGGAAGCACAACGCAGCGCGCGCCTCGACGCCCGCCGCGCCGAAGTCAACGCCAGCCGGGTCGACTTCTTTACTCTGGTTCGCGGAGATAACACATGACATTACAAACCGCCTTTACCCTACCGGTGCAGGATGCCCAACACAGTTTTCGCCGCCTGCTGAAAGCGATGAGCGAGCCGGGGGTGATTGTCTCCCTGCAGCAAATCCAGCACGGCTGGCAGCCGCTGAATATCGCCTCCACCAGCCTGCTGCTGACGCTGGCCGATCACGACACGCCGGTGTGGATGGCCGCCGCGCTGAATAACGATCTCGTCGGGCAGAATTTACGCTTTCATACCGGCGCGACGCTGGTCGAACAGCCGCAGCAGGCGATATTCGCCGTCGCCTGCGACACCATCAGCGCCGAACAGCTCAACGTACTTTCCGCCGGTACCCTGGCCGCGCCGGAAACCGGCGTCACGCTGATAGTTCAACTCCCTAGCCTGAGCGGTGGACGCATGCTGCGCCTGACCGGCGCGGGCATCGCCGAGGAGCGAATGATCGCCCCGCAGCTGCCGGACTGCATCATCGACGAATTAACCGAACGCCCGCACCCGTTCCCGCTGGGCATCGACCTGATCCTCACCTGCGGCGAGCGCCTGCTGGCTATCCCGCGCACCACCCACGTGGAGGTTTGCTAAATGTACGTAGCCGTCAAAGGCGGCGAGAAGGCGATTGTCGCCGCTCACGCCTTACAGGAGCAAAAACGACGGGGCGATGGACGGCTTCCCGAACTGAGCGTTGACCAGATTAGCGAGCAGCTCAACCTGGCGGTGGACCGGGTGATGACCGAAGGCGGCATCGCCGACCGCGAACTGGCGGCGCTGGCGCTCAAACAGGCCAGCGGCGATAACGTCGAAGCGATTTTCCTGCTGCGCGCCTACCGCACCACCCTGCAGCGGCTGGCGGTCAGCGAACCGATTAACACCGCCGACATGCGCCTCGAGCGCCGGATCTCCGCGGTGTACAAAGATATCCCCGGCGGCCAACTACTGGGCCCCACTTACGACTACACCCACCGCCTGCTCGATTTTACCCTGCTGGCCAACGGCGAACCGCCGTCACTGCCGAGGACCAATAGTGAAGCCGAACCGATGCCGCACGTTTTCAATCTGCTGGCGCAGCAGGGACTGGCAAAAGCTGAAGCAGACTGCGGCATGCCGCCTGACGATATCACCCGCACTCCGCCGGTCTATCCCTGCTCGCGCTCCTCACGCCTGCAACAGCTGGTGCGCGGCGATGAAGGCTATCTGCTGGCGCTGGCCTACTCGACCCAGCGCGGCTATGGTCGCAACCACCCGTTTGCCGGCGAAATCCGCAGCGGCTACGTGCAGGTGGAAATCGTGCCGGAAGAGCTGGGCTTTAGCGTCAATATTGGCGAGCTGCTGCTGACCGAATGCGAAATGGTCAACGGCTTTGTCAGCCCGCAGGATGAGCCGCCGCACTTCACCCGCGGCTACGGCCTGACGTTTGGCATGAGCGAGCGCAAAGCGATGGCGATGGCGCTGGTTGACCGCGCGCTTCAGGCGCCGGAATACGACGAAGAGATAAGCGGACCGGCCCAGGATGAAGAGTTCGTGCTGGCGCATGCCGATAACGTCGAAGCCGCCGGCTTCGTCTCACATTTAAAACTGCCGCACTATGTCGATTTCCAGGCCGAACTGGCGCTGTTGAAACGCCTGCAACGGGAGAACGAACGTGGCTAACCCACTGACTGGCTATAACTTTGCTTATCTCGACGAGCAAACCAAGCGCATGATCCGCCGGGCAATTCTGAAAGCGGTAGCCATTCCCGGTTATCAGGTGCCGTTCGGCGGCCGCGAAATGCCGATGCCCTACGGCTGGGGCACCGGCGGGATCCAACTGACCGCCAGCGTCATCGGTGAAAACGACGTATTGAAGGTCATCGACCAGGGAGCCGATGACACCACCAACGCGGTATCGATCCGCCAGTTCTTTAAGCGCGTCACCGGCGTCGCGACCACCGAGCGCACCGAAGATGCCACGCTGATCCAAACCCGCCATCGGATCCCGGAAACGCCGCTGGTGGAAGATCAGATCCTGATCTATCAGGTGCCGATCCCGGAGCCGCTACGCTTTATCGAGCCGCGCGAAACCGAAACCCGCACCATGCACGCACTGGAAGAGTACGGTGTGATGCAGGTGAAGCTGTATGAAGATATTGCCCGCTTCGGCCATATCGCCACTACCTACGCTTATCCGGTGAAGGTTAACGGTCGCTACGTGATGGACCCCTCGCCGATCCCGAAATTCGATAACCCGAAAATGCACATGATGCCGGCCCTGCAGCTGTTCGGCGCCGGGCGTGAAAAGCGCATCTACGCGGTGCCGCCGTATACCGCGGTAGAAAGCCTCGATTTTGACGATCACCCGTTTAGCGTGCAGGAGTGGGATGAACCCTGTGCGATTTGCGGCTCGCGCCACAGCTACCTCGACGAAGTGGTGTTAGATGACAGCGGCCAGCGGATGTTTGTCTGCTCCGATACCGACTATTGCCGCCAACAGAGCGAGGCGCAGAAAAAATGAGCCAGCCGTTACTTGCAGTGAATCACCTGACCCATCTCTACGCGCCGGGAAAAGGCTTTAGCGATGTCTCCTTCGAACTGTGGTCGGGTGAAGTGCTCGGCATCGTGGGGGAATCCGGTTCCGGTAAAACCACGCTGCTGAAAGCGATTTCCGCCCGTCTGGCGCCGCAGCAGGGGGAAGTGTTGTATCAGCAGCGCTCGCTGTATGCCATGAGCGAAGCCGAACGCCGCCGCCTGCTGCGCACCGAATGGGGCGTGGTGCACCAGCACCCGATGGACGGCCTGCGCCGCCAGGTATCGGCGGGGGGCAACATCGGCGAACGCCTGATGGCGACCGCCACTACGGCAACATTCGCGCTACCGCCGAGCAGTGGCTGCAGGAAGTGGAGATCCCGCCTTCGCGCATCGACGACCTGCCGACCACCTTTTCCGGCGGCATGCAGCAACGTTTGCAGATCGCCCGCAACCTCGTGACGCAGCCGAAACTGGTGTTTATGGATGAACCCACCGGCGGACTGGACGTTTCGGTACAGGCGCGCCTGCTCGACCTGCTGCGCGGGCTGGTGGTGGAGCTGGGCCTGGCGGTGGTGATTGTCACCCACGATCTCGGCGTCGCCCGGCTGTTGGCGAACCGCCTGCTGGTGATGAAGCAGGGCCAGGTGGTGGAAAGCGGCTTAACCGACCGGGTACTCGACGATCCGCATCACCCTTACACCCAGCTGCTGGTGTCGTCGGTGTTGCAGAACTAACCCTCGATGCCGTTCCCGGCGGCGCTGCGCTTGGCCGGGCTACAAATTCAGAGTAGTTATTCGTAGGCCGGGTAAGCGAAGCGCCACCCGGCACCCCAATCCCGCGAGGGCTAAAATGATCCGCGTTGAAAATATCCATAAAACCTTTGTTCTGCACCAACAGCACGGCGTGCGCCTGCCGGTGCTTGCCGACGCCTCGCTCACCGTTAACGCCGGGGAATGCGTAGTGCTACACGGCCATTCCGGCAGCGGTAAATCGACCCTGCTGCGATCGCTATACGCCAATTATTTGCCGGATACCGGCCATATTCATATCCGCCACGGCGACGAATGGGTGGATCTGGTCACCGCCACGCCGCGTAAGGTACTGGAAGTGCGTAAAACCACCATCGGCTGGGTGAGCCAGTTTCTGCGGGTGATCCCGCGGATCTCGGCGCTGGAGGTGGTCATGCAGCCGCTGCTCGACCTCGGCCAGCCGCGCGAAGAGAGCGCCGCTAAGGCAGTCCGTCTGCTCACCCATCTCAACGTGCCCGAACGCCTGTGGCACCTCGCGCCGTCGACGTTCTCCGGCGGCGAACAGCAGCGCGTCAACATCGCCCGCGGCTTTGCGGTCGACTATCCAATTTTGCTCCTGGATGAGCCCACCGCCTCGCTGGATGCCAAAAACAGCGCCGCGGTAGTGGCGCTGATCCAGCAGGCCAAAGCGCGCGGCGCGGCCATCGTCGGCATTTTCCATGATGAAGCGGTACGCCGCCAGGTTGCCGACCGCCTGCACCCAATGGGTATCACAGTATGATAATCAATAACGTAAAGCTGGTACTGGAAGACGAAACTATCGACGGTTCGCTGGAAGTGCGGGATGGGAAGATTTACGCCTTCGCCGAAAGCCAGAGTCGACTGCCAGCCGCCCTCGATGGCGAAGGCGGCTGGCTGCTGCCGGGGCTTATCGAATTGCATACCGATAATCTGGATAAATTCTTCACCCCGCGGCCAAAAGTGGACTGGCCGGCGCACTCGGCGATGAGCAGCCACGATGCTTTAATGGTCGCCAGCGGCATCACTACCGTCCTCGACGCCGTGGCGATCGGCGACGTACGCGACGGCGGCGACCGCCTTGAGAATCTGGAAAAGATGATCAACGCGGTGGAAGAGACGCAAAAACGCGGCCTCAACCGCGCCGAGCACCGTCTGCATCTGCGCTGCGAACTGCCGCACCACACCACCCTGCCGCTATTTGAAAAGCTGGTCGGCCGCGAGCCGGTCACTCTGGTGTCATTAATGGACCATTCGCCGGGTCAACGCCAGTTTGCCAACCGCGAAAAATACCGAGAGTACTATCAGGGTAAATATCAGCTCAGTGGCGAACAAATGTTACGCTTTGAAGAGGAGCAGATAGCGCTGGCGGCAACCTGGTCACAAGCCAACCGCCAGTCGATTGCCGCCATCTGCCGGGAACGTCAAATCGCCCTCGCCAGCCACGATGACGCCACCCATGAACATGTTGCCGAATCGCACCAGCTTGGCAGCGTGATCGCCGAATTTCCCACCACGCTGGCCGCTGCGCAGGCTTCGCGTCAGCATGGGATGAACGTGCTGATGGGCGCGCCGAATATCGTGCGCGGCGGCTCGCACTCCGGCAACATCGCCGCACATCAACTCGCTGCCAGCGGGCTGTTGGATATTCTCTCTTCCGACTACTACCCCGCCAGCCTGCTTGATGCCGCGTTCCGCATCGCCGATAGCGACAACAACGCTTTCACGCTGGCGCAGGCTGTCCGTCTGGTCAGCAAACATCCGGCGCAGGCGCTGGGTCTCAACGATCGCGGTGTCATCGCCGAAGGCAAACGCGCCGATTTGGTACTGGCGCACCGCCGCGGCGAGCATGTCCATATCGACCACGTCTGGCGCCAGGGTAAGAGGGTCTTTTAATGCCGGGAAAATTGATTTGGCTGGTCGGCCCGTCCGGGTCGGGAAAAGATAGTCTGCTGGCCGAGCTGCGCCAGCGCGAACACCCGCAGCTACTGGTGGCGCATCGCTATATCACCCGCCCGCATCAGGCGGGCTGCGAGAACCATATTGCGCTCAGCGAACATGAGTTTTTTACTCGCGCCGAGCGTAATCTTTTCGCTCTCAGCTGGCATGCCAACAATAATTACTATGGCGTCGGCGTGGAGATCGACCTCTGGCTGCATGCCGGTTTTGACGTCGTCGCCAACGGCTCGCGCGCGCATCTGGCACAGGCGCGGGAGCGCTACGACGACGTGCTGGTGCCGATTTGCCTCGAAGTCTCCCCGCCGGTGCTGCGCCAGCGGCTGGAGCAGCGCGGCCGGGAAAATGCCGTGGAAATCGCCCAGCGTCTGGATCGCGCTGCGCGCTATAAGCCAGCCAATTGCCTGACGTTGAATAACGATGGCAGCCTCGGGCAATCGGCTGAGAGTTTCTTCCGCCTGCTGCGCCAACACGCCGCGCGCGAAGAAAACCAGCATGCCTGAAAGTGAGGGAATTCGATGAGTTTGACGATCCGCTTAACCGGCACCGCCGGCGCCCAGCAGGTGCCGGTCTTCGGCTGCGACTGCGCCGCCTGCCGCCGTGCCCGCGCCGATGAAAACCATCGCCGCCGCCCCTGCAGCGCGGTGGTGCGCTTTAACCACGCGGTGACGCTGCTCGACGCCGGGCTGGCGGATCTGGCGGAACGCCATCCCGCGGGCAGTTTCCAGCAGATTTTGCTGACGCATTACCATATGGACCACGTGCAGGGGCTGTTCCCCCTGCGCTGGGGCGTGGGCGATCCGATTGCGGTGTATGGCCCGCCGGATGAAGTGGGCTGCGATGATTTGTTAAAACATCCCGGCATTCTTGATTTTAGCCACACCGTTACCCCCTTCACGGTATTTGAACTACAGGGATTACGGGTGACCCCGCTGCCGTTAATCCACTCGAAGCTGACCTACGGCTATCTGCTGGAGTCGGCGCACAGCCGGGTGGCCTGGCTTGCGGATACCGCCGGGCTGCCGGAGAAGACGCTGAAGTTTCTACTCAATAACCAGCCGCAGGTAATTATCATCGACTGCAGCCACGAGCCGCGCCCCCATACGCCGCGCAATCACAGCGATCTGAATACCGTCCGCGCGCTGAACCAGGTACTTGGTTGCCCGCGGGTGATCCTCACCCACATCAGTCACCAGTTTGACCGCTGGATGATGGATAACCTGCTACCAAAAGGTTTCGAAGCGGGATACGACGGCATGGAGATCGTGCTGGATTAATCGGTTTTTCGCGGTAGGAAATCAGTAATCGTCATCGAGGCGGCGCTGGTCACTCTCCAGTTGGCGACGATCGCTATCAAGCTGGCGCTGACGTTCATCCAGTTGGCGGCGACGGTCGTCGAGCTGCCGCTGGCGATCGTTATACTGCTGCTGATTGTCCCTGCGCTGCTGGCGGCTACCCTGGTAACTACCGTCATCATAGCGTCCATCGTCATCATCGGAACGGCTGCTGCTCGGGTTATATGCGTCGTTGATAGCCTGCTGAATATTGCCAATCGCATCGTCAATAATATCAGCATGGGCCAGTTGGCTGCTCAGCGCCAAAGTACAAAAAAGCACAGCGGTTGCGTAACGTTTCATCGGGGCCAGTCTCGTCAGGGTACTGGCGGTACCTTAATCAACCGCGCCCGTTGCGAGTAGCGGAGGAATCTCAAATCCTCGCCGCCGCGCTGGCAGACCATCACCTCAAAGGCGTGCCCGCCGGGAATAGTGTCAGTCTGGTCGATTCTGCAAGCTGGCGGCGACAAATCCATTCTCCGCTGCCGTTTTTATAATCGGCGTCACATCTCCGGGCTTTTCGTCACGTCAAAACTGACGATGACCTGTTTTTCGTCAGCGTTTAGCCCAAAAAAGCCGCGTACTATCCGTAAATACCCACAATGAAAACATGGCATAGAAGATGCATAGTGACGGTCGATAGCGCGTAAGCGCCAATTGATTAACTGGAGCAAGACCGATGAAAAAAGTCGTCACGGTTTGCCCGTATTGCGCATCAGGTTGCAAAATCAACCTGGTGGTCGATAACGGCAAAATCGTCCGGGCTGAGGCGGCGCAGGGGAAAACTAACCAGGGAACCCTGTGTCTGAAAGGCTATTATGGCTGGG
>CABUCP010000082.1 GCA_902490055.1 uncultured Klebsiella sp.
TCGCGCAGGCCGTAACGCAAGGGCTTGGCAAACAACAGGGGCTGTTCTTCCCGCACGATCTGCCGGAATTCAACCTGACCGATATCGACGAGATGTTAGAACTGGATTTCGTCACCCGCAGCGCGAAGATCCTGTCGGCGTTTATTGGCGACGAGATCCCGCAGGATGAACTGCAGGCGCGTGTCGGCGCCGCATTTGCCTTCCCGGCGCCGGTAAGCAAGGTGCAGGATGATATCGGCTGCCTGGAGCTGTTCCACGGCCCGACCCTGGCGTTTAAAGACTTCGGCGGCCGTTTTATGGCCCAGATGCTGACGCATATCGCAGGTGATAAGCCGGTGACGATCCTGACCGCGACCTCCGGCGACACCGGCGCGGCGGTGGCGCATGCCTTCTACGGCCTGCCGAATGTCAAAGTGGTGATCCTCTATCCGCGCGGTAAGATCAGCCCGCTGCAGGAGAAGCTGTTCTGCACCCTCGGCGGCAACATTGAAACCGTAGCGATCGACGGTGATTTCGATGCTTGTCAGGCGCTGGTGAAGCAGGCGTTTGACGACGAAGAACTCAAGGCCGCGCTGGGGCTAAACTCCGCCAACTCCATTAACATCAGCCGCCTGCTGGCGCAGATCTGCTACTACTTCGAGGCGGTCGCGCAGCTGCCGCAGGAAGCTCGCAATCAGCTGGTGGTGTCGGTACCGAGCGGCAACTTCGGCGATCTGACCGCCGGCCTGCTGGCGAAATCGCTGGGGCTGCCGATTAAGCGCTTTATCGCCGCTACCAACGCCAATGATACCGTGCCGCGCTTCTTGCAGGACGGCAACTGGGCGCCGAAGGCGACGCAGGCGACGCTCTCTAACGCCATGGACGTCAGCCAGCCGAACAACTGGCCGCGCGTCGAAGAGCTGTTCCGCCGTAAAATCTGGCGTCTGAACGAGCTGGGCTATGCCGCGGTCGACGATGAAACCACCAAAGCGACCATGCGTGAACTGCAAGCCATTGGCTATACCTCGGAACCGCACGCGGCCATTGCTTATCGTGCGCTGCGTGACCAGCTGCAGCCGGGAGAGTACGGTTTGTTCCTCGGCACCGCGCACCCGGCCAAGTTTAAAGAAAGCGTAGAGGAGATCCTGCAGACGACTCTGCCGCTGCCGAAAGAACTGGCCGAGCGCGCCGACCTGCCGCTGCTGTCGCACAATCTGCCGGCTGACTTCGCCGCGCTGCGTAAGCTGATGATGGGTTAATTAAGACTGAAAACGCCCCTGTCGCTTACGGGACAGGGGCGTCGTATTTTTTACTGTTCGTGGCGCTTAAACACCAGTTCGCCTTTCTCCGATGCTTCCCCATCAAAGAAATAGCCTTCGCTATTAAACTCCCGCAACTGCTCCGGCCTGGTTAAACGGTTTTCGATGATATAGCGGCTCATCAGGCCACGCGCTTTTTTCGCATAGAAGCTGATCACCTTGAATTTGCCGTTTTTCTCATCGAGGAACACAGGCTTAATCAGTTGACCCTGCAGCTGCTTCGGTTTCACCGATTTAAAGTATTCATCAGACGCCAGGTTGATGATGATATCGTCGCCCTGGGCCTGCAGCGCCTGGTTGAGCTTAGCGGTGATGATATCGCCCCAGAAATGATACAGGTCTTTACCTTGCGGGTTTTCCAGCTTAATGCCCATCTCCAGACGGTAGGGCTGCATCAGATCCAGCGGGCGTAACACGCCGTAAAGGCCGGAAAGCATGCGCAGATGCTGCTGAGCAAAATCGAAATCTGCTTCGCTGAAGGTTTCCGCCTGCAGGCCGGTATACACGTCGCCTTTAAACGCCAGAATCGCCTGACGGGCATTTTGCGGCGTGAAATCCGGGTGCCAGTCGTGAAAACGAGTGGCGTTGAGGTCGGCCAGTTTATCGCTGATGCTCATCAGCTTGCCGATTTGCGGCGCCGTTAGCTGACGGGCGATGCCGATAAGCTGTTGAGAATGCTCCAGCAGTTCGGGCTGGGTATAGCGAGTCGTCGCCAGCGGGCTTTGATAATCGAGCGTTTTTGCAGGTGAAATCAGAATCAGCATATCCAGTCCTTGCAGGGAATTTCGACGAATTTTAACAAAAAATAACAACGGTGGGAGCAATTGCTGCGATTACCGCGCTATTCGCGCGGTACCTCATCCCAGGCCCCTGGCGCCAGATGCTGCTGGATTTCCGGATAGCGCGCGGGGTCGAATACCGGCTGTACGCCGAGTTTACGCTGCCGCAGATAGTCGCTGGCGAGAAGCCGTACCGTTGGCGATAGCAGCAGAATCGCCGTTAAGTTAGCGATCGCCATCAGCGCCATAATAATATCCGCTAGCTGCCAGACGACCGGTAGGCTGACCAGGGTGCCCGTTAACACCATCAACATGGTGATAATCCGCAGCGCCCAGATATGCAACGGTTTATTGAGTCGCAGGAAGATCAGATTATTTTCGGCATAGATATAATTGGCGACAATCGAACTGAAAGCGAAAAGCAGCAAGATAAACGCGACAAAACCTGGCCCCCAACTGCCGAGCAGGTCGCCCATGGCATGCTGCATGGTTTGAATGCCGCTGACGACGTTATCGCGGTTTTCGCGCGGCGCCAGCAGGATAATCACCGCGCTGGCGGTGCAGATAACGATGGTATCGATAAAAACGCCTATCATCTGCACAATACCCTGCGCCGCCGGGTGCGGAGGCCAAGACGCCGCCGTCGCAGCGGCATTTGGCGTAGAACCCATCCCGGCTTCATTGGAAAACATGCCGCGCTGGAAACCGCTGGTAAGCGCCTGGCTGATGGTATAGCCCACCGCGCCTGCCGCCGCTTCCTGCCAGCCAAAGGCGCAGCGGAAAATGGTTTCGAAGACCGCCGGCAGGGCGGTGAAGTGCCAGAAGCCAATCAGCAAGCTGGCGCCGACCCATAGCAGCGCCATCAGCGGCACGAACCATTGCATCATCCGCGCCACGCTACGCAGCCCGCGGACAATCACTAGCATGGTTACCACCGCCAGCGCGCCGCCGACGGCGACCATCGGTAAATCGAAGGCATAGGCCATGGCGTGCGCCACCGAGTTGGCCTGTACGGTGTTGAAAATAACCCCATAGGCCAGCAGTAACAGCACTGAAAACACCACGCCCATCCAGCGCATCTCAAGGCCGCGCGCCATATACCACGCCGGGCCGCCGCGAAATTGCCCCTCGGCATCGCGTTCTTTATACAGCTGGGCGAGCGAGCATTCGGCAAAACTACTGGCCATGCCAAGCAGGGCGGAGACCCACATCCAGAACACGGCGCCGGGCCCGCCGGCGGCGATAGCCAACGCCACGCCGGCGAGATTGCCGCTGCCGACGCGCGCCGCCAGGCTGGTACACAGCGCCTGGAAAGAGGTCAGCCCGCCGGGTTGGGGAGAAAGACTTTTTTTAAGACTTTTGCCAAACTGGCGAATATAACGGAATTGAATGAATTGCGTTCGCCAGGTAAACCAAATACCGGCGCCCAGTAATAGATAAATCATTACCGAGCCCCAGAGTATTTCATTGATAAACGAGAGAAAATCAGGCATTAAACATCCTCTTGTCCATGCCGGTGCGCGATGTAAGCGCTCCCACTGCGATGACAATCCTTTAGCATTCAGATAATTAATATGTCGAGTTTATCACACTCTGCGCTCTTGCATTGTCGGCGGTTGCGCTGACCCGGTGGCGTGTTATCATCTTGGCAGACCGGTTACATCCCCTTAACTGCTGTTTAAGAGAAACACTATCATGACGGATAAATTGACTTCTCTGCGTCAGTACACGACTGTCGTAGCTGACACCGGAGATATTGCGGCAATGAAGCTGTATCAGCCTCAGGATGCCACCACCAACCCTTCTTTGATTCTCGGCGCGGCTCAGATTCCTGAGTACCGTAAGCTGATTGACGACGCTGTTGCCTGGGCTCGCGGCCAGAGCAGCGATCGCGCGCAGCAGATTATCGATGCTTCCGACAAACTGGCGGTGAACATCGGTCTCGAAATCCTTAAGCTGATCCCGGGCCGTATTTCTACCGAAGTTGATGCCCGTCTGTCCTACGACACCGACGCATCCATCGCTAAAGCGAAACGCCTGATCAAACTGTATAACGATGCTGGCATCGGCAACGATCGCATTCTGATCAAACTGGCTTCCACCTGGCAGGGCATCCGCGCCGCCGAGCAGCTGGAAAAAGAAGGCATCAACTGTAACCTGACCCTGCTGTTCTCCTTCGCTCAGGCTCGCGCTTGCGCCGAAGCGGGTGTATTCCTGATTTCTCCGTTTGTTGGCCGTATCCTCGACTGGTACAAAGCGAACACCGACAAGAAAGAGTACGCGCCGGCAGAAGATCCGGGCGTAGTTTCCGTTAGCGAAATCTACGAGTACTACAAGCAGCACGGTTATGAAACCGTAGTGATGGGCGCAAGCTTCCGTAACGTTGGCGAAATCCTCGAACTGGCCGGCTGCGACCGTCTGACCATCGCGCCTGCGCTGCTGAAAGAGTTGGCGGAAAGCGAAGGCGCTATCGAGCGTAAACTGGCGTTCAGCGGCGAAGTGAAAGCGCGCCCGGAACGCATCACCGAATCCCAGTTCCTGTGGCAGCATAACCAGGATCCGATGGCGGTAGACAAACTGGCGGAAGGTATCCGTAAGTTTGCTATCGACCAGGAAAAACTGGAAAAAATGATCGGCGAGCTGCTGTAATCATCCCAGCGTGACCGGGTTCCCGGTCACGCTACTTCTTTTGAATCCTGTCTGTAATTCCCTCCAGCGTGTATCATTCCGACTAATTGCACTATTTGAACGGAATGAATATGAATAAATTACGCATCGGCTTAGTTTCAATTTCTGACCGCGCCTCCAGCGGCGTTTACCAGGACAAAGGCATTCCTGCGTTGGAAGAGTGGCTGGCGCGCGCGTTGACAACGCCCTTTGAACTGCAGACTCGCCTGATCCCTGACGAACAGCCAATCATTGAGCAGACGCTGTGCGAGCTGGTCGACGAGATGGGCTGCCATCTGGTGCTGACCACCGGCGGCACCGGCCCGGCGCGCCGTGATGTGACCCCGGACGCAACTTTAGCGATTGCCGATCGCGTGATGCCCGGTTTCGGCGAGCAGATGCGTCAGGTTAGCCTACACTTTGTGCCGACGGCTATCCTCTCCCGGCAGGTTGGCGTCATCCGCAAGCAGGCGCTGATCCTCAACTTGCCCGGCCAACCGAAAGCGATTCAGGAGACCCTCGAAGGGGTCAAAGATGCTGAAGGCAAGGTGCTGGTGCATGGCGTCTTTGCAAGTGTACCTTATTGTGTACAGTTGCTTGAGGGGCCGTATGTGGAGACGGAAGCGAGCGTAGTAGCAGCTTTTCGCCCGAAAAGCGCGCGGCGTGAAACTTTATCCTGAATTTAATGCATTGCTGATATAACCTGCATCGCCGGTGGTGTGCTGTTTTATTTACGATATAGTGTTTTTTACTTTACACATTGCGTAATACTACTGCGGACGAAGCGCCAGTTATGTCACAATACACTCGACCTCTGAATCGACAAGATTATAAAACTCTGACGCTGGCCGCCCTCGGCGGGGCATTGGAGTTTTATGACTTCATCATTTTTGTCTTCTTCGCCGCCGTCGTCGGCGAGCTGTTCTTCCCGGCCGATATCCCGGAATGGCTGCGCCAGGTGCAAACCTTCGGCATTTTCGCCGCTGGCTATCTGGCCCGCCCGCTGGGCGGTCTCGTTATGGCCCACTTTGGCGACCTCGTCGGGCGTAAGAAAATGTTCACGCTTAGCATTCTGCTGATGGCGCTGCCGACGCTGGCGATTGGCCTGCTGCCGACCTATGCCTCAATGGGCATCATTGCGCCGCTGTTGCTGCTACTGATGCGTATTTTGCAAGGAGCGGCGATTGGCGGCGAAGTGCCGGGCGCCTGGGTTTTCGTGGCCGAACATGTGCCGGAAAAACGTATCGGTATTGCCTGCGGTACCCTGACCGCCGGCCTGACGGTGGGGATCCTGCTGGGTTCGGTGGTGGCGACGCTTATCAACACCAGCATGACGCCGCAGGGCATTCATGACGGCGGTTGGCGTATTCCCTTCCTGCTCGGCGGCGTCTTCGGTCTGGTGGCGATGTACCTGCGCCGCTGGCTGCAGGAAACGCCGGTGTTCCTTGAGATGCAGCAGCGTAAAGCGCTGGCGCAGGAGCTGCCGGTAAAAGCGGTAGCGCTCAAGCACCAGAAGGCGGTGGTGGTGTCGATGCTGCTGACCTGGCTACTCTCCGCCGGCGTGGTGGTGGTGATTTTGATGTCGCCAGTCTGGCTGCAAAAACATTATGGCTTTGCGCCAGCTATTACCCTGCAGGCCAATAGTATCGCCACGATCATGCTGTGTATCGGTTGTTTGCTTGCCGGGCTGGCGGCTGACCGCTTTGGCGCCAGCCGCACCTTTATCGTCGGCAGCCTGTTGTTGGCGGCGGCCAGCTGGGCCTTCTATCACCTTTCCGGCGCCAGCCCGCAGCGGCTGTTCCTGCTATACGGTACGGTGGGGCTGTGCGTCGGCGTAGTCGGGGCGGTGCCTTATGTGATGGTGCGCGCCTTCCCGGCGGAAGTCCGTTTTACCGGCATCTCGTTTTCCTACAACCTGTCATACGCTATTTTCGGCGGCCTGACACCGATTGCCGTCACCATGCTGATGGGGGTGTCGCCGATGGCGCCGGCCTGGTACGTGTTGGCGCTGTCATTGATGGGGCTGGGATTGGGGATCTGGTTACGTCAGGGGTTGACGACGCCAGCGGTTTTGCCTGAAGGGGAACTGCAACGTTAAATTGAATGCCGCCGCCCGCTGCGAGGGCGGCGGCAGAGGATTAGCGTGGCTCGCCAATCGGCAGAACGGTGCGGCCGAACTGCTCGTTCAGCACTTCACCCATTGCCAGGTAAATGGCGCTCGCGCCGCATACCAGGCCAACCCAGCCGGCAATTTTTACAATGCCTTCGTTATCAACCAGATGACCAATCGCCAGCAGCGCAAACAGCACCGTCAGGCTCAGGAAGACGAACTGCAGCATACGCGCGGCTTTCAGCGTGCCGAAGAACATGAACAGCGTGAAGATACCCCACAGACCGAGATACATGCCGAGGAAGTGCGCGTTCGGCGCATCAGACAGGCCCATTTTCGGCATCAGGAGGATCGCGACCAACGTCAGCCAGAAGGAGCCGTAGGACGTAAAAGCGGTTAAACCAAAGGTATTACCCTTTTTGTACTCAAGCAGGCCGGCAAAAATCTGCGCAATGCCGCCGTAAAAAATGCCCATCGCCAGGATAGCTACATCGAATGCGAACAGGCCGCTATTCGCCAGGTTAAGCAGAATAGTGGTCATACCGAAGCCCATAAGGCCCAGCGGTGCCGGATTAGCCAACTTAGTGTTGCCCATAATTCCTCAAAATAATGATTAGAAAGGGAAGCATTACCCCGCCACTTGCGGTGGGGCGCGGCATAATAATGAGGCGCGTAAACGCTGTCTATGATCTGGCGGGGTATTTTTCAGCAATTTACCTTTCGCGGCGATAATCGCGAACTCTTCGCCGAACACAGGCGATATCCGATGAATGTGTTCTTATTTACTATTTATGTTTTATATATGTTGTCGCCGCCATTTTGCCCCTTTGCGGCGCTTTTTCCCTTCGCGCCTCCGTTTTGTCATGAAAATTTTTTTTAGCTTCCCCCTTGAGGAAAAGCTGGGCGACCCCATCTTGTAGTCAACCGCAGTGAGAACCTGAAAAAAAATGAAGTCCGGGCAGTTGAAACCGCACGTTTCGCCCTTATTACAGGTTCACAACCACATGTTGATCGAATTTTTAGTGGAGACGTTTAGATGGGTAAAATTATTGGTATCGACCTGGGTACTACCAACTCTTGTGTAGCGATTATGGATGGCACTACCGCTCGCGTGCTGGAAAACGCCGAAGGCGATCGCACCACGCCTTCTATCATTGCTTATACCCAGGATGGTGAAACTCTGGTTGGTCAGCCGGCTAAACGTCAGGCAGTGACAAACCCGCAAAACACCCTGTTTGCGATTAAACGCCTGATTGGTCGCCGCTTCCAGGATGAAGAAGTTCAGCGTGACGTTTCCATCATGCCGTACAAAATCGTTGCTGCAGACAATGGCGACGCATGGCTTGATGTGAAAGGCACCAAAACCGCACCGCCGCAGATTTCTGCTGAAGTGCTGAAGAAAATGAAGAAAACCGCTGAAGATTACCTGGGTGAGCCGGTAACTGAAGCTGTTATCACCGTACCAGCGTACTTCAACGATGCTCAGCGTCAGGCAACTAAAGATGCCGGTCGTATCGCGGGTCTGGAAGTAAAACGTATCATCAACGAACCGACTGCCGCAGCGCTGGCTTACGGTCTGGATAAAGAAGTCGGCAACCGTACTATCGCGGTATACGACCTCGGTGGCGGTACTTTCGATATCTCTATTATCGAAATCGATGAAGTCGACGGCGAAAAAACCTTCGAAGTTCTGGCAACCAACGGTGATACCCACCTGGGCGGTGAAGACTTCGATACCCGTCTGATCAACTACCTCGTTGACGAGTTTAAGAAAGAGCAGGGTATTGACCTGCGTAACGACCCGCTGGCGATGCAGCGTCTGAAAGAAGCTGCAGAAAAAGCGAAAATTGAGCTGTCTTCCGCTCAGCAGACCGACGTTAACCTGCCGTATATCACTGCAGATGCGACCGGTCCGAAACACATGAACATCAAAGTGACTCGCGCGAAACTGGAAAGCCTGGTTGAAGATCTGGTTAACCGTTCCATCGAGCCGCTGAAAGTTGCCCTGCAGGATGCCGGTCTGTCCGTTTCCGATATCAACGACGTTATCCTCGTTGGTGGTCAGACTCGTATGCCGATGGTGCAGAAAAAAGTTGCTGAGTTCTTCGGTAAAGAACCGCGTAAAGACGTGAACCCGGATGAAGCTGTTGCTATCGGCGCAGCGGTTCAGGGTGGTGTACTGACTGGTGAGGTTAAAGACGTTCTGCTGCTCGACGTTACCCCGCTGTCGCTGGGTATCGAAACCATGGGCGGCGTGATGACTGCGCTTATCAACAAAAACACCACGATTCCGACCAAGCACAGCCAGGTGTTCTCGACTGCAGAAGACAACCAGTCTGCGGTAACTATCCACGTGATTCAGGGTGAGCGTAAACGCGCTTCCGATAACAAATCACTGGGTCAGTTCAACCTGGATGGTATTAACCCGGCGCCGCGCGGTATGCCGCAGATCGAAGTCACCTTTGACATCGATGCCGATGGTATCCTGCACGTTTCCGCGAAAGACAAAAACAGCGGTAAAGAGCAGAAGATCACCATCAAAGCGTCTTCCGGTCTGAATG
>CABUCP010000083.1 GCA_902490055.1 uncultured Klebsiella sp.
TAAATCAAAATTATTTACTTGTTTCATAGAGTTGCGCTAAGGGGTTAGCAAGATGAAGAAGATTGGCGTGGTGCTGAGCGGCTGTGGCGTCTACGATGGCGCGGAAATCCATGAAGCGGTGATCACTCTGTTGGCCATCGCGCGTCGCGGCGCGCAGGCGGTCTGTTTCGCGCCGGATAAAGCGCAAACTGACGTTATCAATCACCTGACCGGCGAAGCGATGGCGGAAAGCCGTAACGTGCTGATTGAAGCCGCGCGTATCGCCCGCGGGGCTATCCAGCCGCTGGCTAACGCCCGGGTGGATGAACTGGATGCGCTGATTGTGCCAGGCGGCTTCGGCGCGGCGAAAAACCTGAGTAATTTTGCCGCTCAGGGCAGCGAATGCGCGGTTGACCGCGATCTGCAGGCGCTGACGCTGGCGATGCACGAAGCGGGTAAACCGCTGGGCTTTATGTGTATCGCGCCGGCGTTGCTGCCGAAAATTTTCCCGACGCCGTTGCGGATAACCATCGGCACCGACCCGGACACCGCCGAGGTGCTGGAAGAGATGGGCGCGGAGCACGTACCGTGCCCGGTAGACGATATCGTGGTAGATGAAGATAACAAAGTGGTGACGACGCCCGCTTATATGCTGGCGCAGGATATCGCCGAGGCCGCCAGCGGTATTGAAAAGTTAGTTGATCGCGTGCTGGTTCTCGCTGAATGAGTAAACGCATTTCGCCGCTGGCGATGATCAAACGTCTGGCGTTACGCCTGCTGCTGGTTTGCGCCGTCTTTTGGGGCGGCGGCATTGCCTTATTCAGCATTCTGCCGGTACCGTTTTCGGCGGTGATGCTGGAGCGTCAGCTGAGTGCCTGGTTTTCCGGTGATTTTCATTATGTCGCCCACTCGGATTGGGTGGGGATGGATGAGATTTCGCCGTGGATGGGGCTGGCGGCGATCGCCGCTGAAGATCAGAAATTCCCCGAACACTGGGGGTTTGACGTTTCGGCGATTGAAAAGGCGCTGGCGCATAACGAGCGCAATGAAAATCGTATTCGCGGTGCGTCGACGCTGTCGCAGCAGACGGCGAAAAACCTGTTTTTATGGGATGGCCGCAGCTGGCTGCGCAAAGGGCTGGAAGTGGGCCTGACGGTCGGCATTGAAACGGTCTGGAGCAAGAAACGCATTCTTACCGTGTACTTGAATATCGCCGAATTTGGCGATGGCATTTTCGGCGTGGAAGCGGCGGCGCAGCGCTATTTTCATAAGCCGGCCAGCCGACTCACGCCCGCCGAGGCGGCGCTGCTGGCGGCGGTGTTGCCTAATCCGATTCGTTTTCGCGCCGATGCGCCTTCAGGCTACGTGCGTAACCGCCAGGCGTGGATTTTACGCCAGATGCGTCAGTTAGGCGGAGAGGGCTTTATGCAGGCGCACAAGCTGCATTAATCACAACCCTTCCGGGAGCGATCAGTCTTCGTCAAATCCGGCGTTGAATAGCGCGATGACTGCTGCCAGCGCTTCGACTTCCTGCGGACCGCTGGCCTCCACCTCAATTTGCCGCCCTTTGGCGGAATCAAGCATCAGCAGGGCGATGACGCTATTGGCTTCCGCCTCCGTGCCTTCATCGTTGCGCAGCAGCACTTCCGCATCGAAATTCTGCATCAGCTCGAACAGCTTCATCGCCGGGCGCGCGTGCATGCCCAGCTTATTGGTGATTTCAACGGTCTGCTTAACGGTCATGATTTACGTTTTTCCAGCGTCCGGTGACGAGATTGCACGTTCTTGCCGCGCGAGCGGAAGTAGTCAGCCAGCTGTTCGGCGATATAAACCGAACGATGCTTACCGCCGGTACAGCCAATGGCGACCGTCAGATAGCTGCGGTTATTGGTCTCCAGCATGGGTAACCATAGCTCAAGATAGCTACGGGTCTGGTAAATAAAGTTGTGCACTTCCGTATGGCGATCGAGGAAGGCGGCAACGGGCTTATCAAGACCAGTCATCGGGCGTAGCTTGGGATCCCAGTGCGGGTTTGGCAGGAAACGCACGTCAAAGACGTAGTCGGCGTCGATAGGGATACCGTGTTTAAAGCCGAAGGATTCAAAGACCATAGTCAGTTCGCGTTCGCGCTTGCCTAACAGGCGGGTACGCAGCATTTCGGCCAGCTCGTGCACCGACATCTCTGAGGTATCGACGATCAGATCCGCGCGGGAGCGTAGCGGCTCGAGCAGATCGCTCTCCTCATCGATCGCGCTTTCGAGCGACAGATTTTTACTGGAGAGCGGGTGTAAACGACGGGTATCGCTATAGCGGCGGATCAGGGTGTTACGGTCGGCATCAAGGAACAGTAACTGCGGCGAAAAGGCGTCCGGCAGGTTATTCATTGCCTGTTCGAAGATTTCCGGCGACTCCGGCATGTTACGCACGTCGATGCTGACGGCGGCAGAAATATCGCGGTCAGCCAGCGTTCGCGCCAGTTCAGGCAACAGCACTACCGGCAGGTTATCTACGCAGTAGAAGCCCATATCTTCCAGCGCTCGCAGGGCGACGGATTTCCCCGAGCCAGAGCGGCCGCTGACGATCATCAGTACCATGTGCCGTTTCTCCTCAGTACGACAAAGGTTAAGTCGCGACTTTCGTTAAGCGTCATCGCTGCTACCTGCTTCGGTGATGATCTCATACAACTCTTCATCGCTCACCGCAGCGCGCAGGCGACGACAGATGGTTTTGTCCGCCAGCCGTTTGGCGACCAGCGAGAGCGTATGCAGGTGGGTTTTGGTTTGATCGGCGGGCACCAGTAAGGCAAACAGCAGATCGACCGGCTGATTGTCAATCGCGTCGAACGCGATTGGCGTTTCCAATTGCACGAAAACGCCTACGGCGCGCAGAGTATCCTCTTCGAGCTTACCGTGAGGGATCGCAATGCCGTTGCCGATCCCGGTACTGCCCATTTTTTCACGGGTGAGGATCGCTTCAAATACCACTTGCGGCGGTAAACCTAACTGCTTTGCCGCCAGTTCGCTGATAATTTCCAGCGCGCGTTTCTTGCTCTGGCAGTGAACCTGGCTACGGGTACATTCCTGATTAAGGACATTGCTCAGTTGTAGAGCGGAATCGTTGTTCATCATAATTTCACCTGAGCTGCCCTTATCCGCGGGCTGCGGATAAGGGCGATCGCCCGGACAATTAGTGTTGTTTCAGTTTATCTTTGTGTTTTGTTAACTGTCTTGCCAGCTTATCGATCAGACCATCGATAGCGGCATACATATCCTGCCCTTCCGCACTGGCATGGATTTCGCCACCGTTGACATGCAAATTGGCATCCGCGATTTGCGTCACCTTCTCTACTTTTAACACAATATAGACCTGATTGATCCTATCGAAAAACTGCTCCAGTTTGCTGAACTTCGCGGTGACGAATTCGCGCAGGGCGGGAGTGATCTCGACGTTGTGTCCTGTAATGTTGAGCTGCATAGTGTCTTCCTTATCGGTTGTGTCAGACCAGCTGTTTGCGCTGGTTTGACGGCGGAATGGATAAAGACTCTCGGTACTTAGCAACAGTGCGGCGCGCCACCATAATACCCTGATCGGAGAGCATGGTGGTGAGCTTGCTGTCGCTCAACGGCTTCGCGGGGTTTTCCGCGGCGATTAACTTCTTCACCAGCGCGCGAATGGCGGTGGACGATGCCTCGCCGCCGCCTTCGGTATTCACATGGCTGGAGAAGAAATACTTCAACTCAAAAATACCGCGCGGGCTGTGCAGGTATTTCTGCGTGGTAACGCGTGAAATCGTGGATTCGTGCATCTCGACGGCCTGGGCGATATCCGCCAGCACCATCGGCTTCATAAACTCTTCGCCCTGCTCGAAAAAAGCCTGCTGCTGTTCGACGATACAGCGGCTAACGCGCAGCAGAGTGTCGTTGCGGCTCTCAAGGCTCTTAATCAGCCAGCGGGCTTCCTGCAGGTTGCTGCGGATAAACTGGCTGTCGGCGTCATTGCGTGCGTTGTTGCCCATCGCGGCGTACTGCTGATTAATCTTCAGACGCGGAATGCTGTCGGAGTTGAGCTCAACGACCCAGCGATCGCTGGCCTTGCGCACCAGAACGTCCGGGATCACATATTCCGGTTCGCCGGTCTGAATGGACTGGCCCGGGCGCGGATCCAGCGACTGGATCAGGCAAACCGCTTCTTTCAGGACATCTTCTTTTAACCGGGTCACGCGCATCAGGCTGCGGAAGTCGTGATTGGCCAGCAGATCGAGATGTTCGCTGATGATCAGCCGGGCTTCTTCCAGCCACGGCGTCTCTTTGGCAAACTGCGACAGTTGGATCAGCAGGCAGTCGCGCAGATCCTTGGCGGCGACGCCGACCGGATCAAAGCGCTGCACGCGTTTGAGCACCGCTTCGACTTCCTCAATACCGATGTCGTCGTCTTCAATGCTGTCGACGATGTCCTGAACGGGAATGGTGAGGTAGCCGGTCTCGTCAACGGCGTCGACGATGGAAGTGGCAATAGCGCGGTCGGTATCGGTGAAGGGGGTGAGCTCCACCTGCCACATCAGGTAATCCTGCAGGCTCTGGGTGGTTTCGCCCTGATAGATGGGCAGCTCGTCGTCCTGGTAGTCGACGCCGTTGCCCGACGGCGTGCCGGCGGTGTAGATTTCATCCCAGCTGGCGTCCAGCGGGAGCTCATCCGGCATCTCTTTTTGTTCGAGCGCATCGACGGTATCCAGGGACTCGCGGTCCTCGGCTTCTTTTGTTTCAACCTCTTCGTGAAGATCGGTTTGCTCAAGCAACGGGTTACTCTCCAGCGCCTGCTGGAGTTCCTGCTGGAGTTCTAACGTGGACAACTGCAACAAGCGGATGGCCTGCTGCAGTTGGGGCGTCATGGCAAGCTGTTGGCTTAGCCTTAGTTGCAAACCTTGCTTCATATTCAGGGTCAATATCTCCGGCTAAAACGTCTATAACCTCTACCCTATCAGAGTCTGAAGTCTTCCCCAAGGTACACGCGTTTAACCTGCTCGTCTTCAAGGATTTGCTGCGGGGTACCGTGGGCGATGAGATGACCCTGGCTCACGATATAAGCGCGTTCACAGACCGCCAGCGTCTCCCTGACGTTATGGTCAGTAATGAGTACGCCAAGCCCGCTGTCGCGCAGGTGTTCGATGATGCGTTTGATGTCGATAACGGAGATCGGGTCCACCCCGGCGAACGGTTCATCCAGCAGAATGAATTTCGGGTTCGCCGCCAGCGCGCGGGCAATCTCGACGCGACGGCGCTCGCCGCCGGACAGCGCCTGACCCAGGCTATCGCGTAGGTGTTCGATGTGGAACTCTTCCATCAGCTCTTTAGCGCGGTCTTCGCGCTGCTCGCTGCTGAGATCGTCGCGGATCTGCAGGACGGCCATCAGGTTGTCGTAGACGCTCAGACGGCGGAAGATAGAGGCTTCCTGCGGCAAATAACCGATCCCGCGGCGCGCGCGGGCGTGCAGCGGCAGCAGGCTGATATCTTCATCATCGATAATAATGTTGCCGGCGTCGCGCGGCACGATGCCGACCACCATGTAAAAGGTGGTGGTCTTACCGGCGCCGTTCGGGCCAAGCAGGCCGACAATTTCACCGGAGTTGACGGTCAGACTGACGTCTTCCACCACGCGGCGGCCTTTATACGCTTTGGCGAGGTTCTTTGCAGTTAATGTTGCCATAACGGATTACTTACCTTTCTTCTGCTGATCGCCGCTTTTGTCCTGCAACTGCGAAGGCACGAGAACCGTGGTCACGCGACCGCCTTTGTTGCTGAAGGCCTGCATTTTCTGCTCTTTCACCAGATAGGTGATTTTGTCGCCCTGGATATTGCTATCCAGCTGTTCAAGGTGCGCGTTGCCGGTCAGCACCACGAAATCGTTCTGCAGTTCATAATGCATTTTTGAGGCGCGGCCTTTTACCGGCTTGCCGTTGTCCTGCATCTGATAGAAGGTGGCAGGGTTGCCGAAACCGTCGATCACTTCTTTGCCTCTTTCACCGCCAGGGCGGGTGACCACGACTTTATCGGCATTGATCTTAATCGTCCCCTGGGTGACCACCACGTTGCCGGTAAAGGTCACCACGTTGCCTTGCATGTCCAGCGACTGCTGATCGGATTCGATGTGAATCGGCTGATCGGTATCGCCGGTTTTTGCCAGCGCCGGCAGGCTGGCGGCCAGAAGCGCGCTTGCGAGCGCAATTTTAAGGCTGAGTTTGTTTGTTCTGAATTTCATAAGAGGTTCTAACCTTTTCAATCAGCTCGGCATTTTTGCTGCGTAGGTTCCCGCGCATTTTCAGGCCGCTGGAATTAAATGTTGTTCCGTACAACGTCACCATATCGTCAGAGGTCACATCCTGGGTTACCAGGTTCACCTGTGCGTTATCGGTCGTAATTTTACGCAGTTGAGAATCGGCGCTCAGCGCGTTGACCTCAACGTGGCCGTAAAGATACAGCATACGGTCGTTGGTTAACTTGGCTTTATCCGCTCTGATTGACCAGGTCGGAACCTTGCTCGTGTCATAGGTGGTCATCACCGGATTGGTGAACCACGACACTCCCTGTTCGGAAAAATACTCGACGTGCTCGGCTATCAGGCGATAGCTCAGCGCGCCTTCCGGGCTATACACCACGGTATCGGTATGCTCGCTTTTATACGTCGGATCGTTAGGATTGACCGCGACGGCCGCGGTGTCGTCCGTACTCGCCAGGTTCAGGCCGATCAGGATCAACGCGACCAGCGATAGTAAGATGATAACCCAACGTCTGGTTTTACTCATATTGATTGCCCTTTGGCCTCATCAAGCTTGCCCTGCGCCAATAGTAACAAATCGCAGACTTCGCGTACCGCGCCGCGTCCGCCGTTAATGCGGGTGGTATAGTTTGCCCGCGGCAGCAGCAAAGGGTGCGCATCGGCGACCGCGACGCTTAAACCGACTTCCGCCATCACCGGCCAGTCGATCAGATCGTCGCCGATATAAGCCACTTCATCCGGGCGAACCGCCAGTTTGCTTAATAATTCGCGAAACGCCAACAGCTTATCGGATTGGCCCTGGTACAGATGCGTAATACCCAGCGTCTGGCAACGGTCTTCTACCAGTTTAGCTTTTCGCCCGGTAATAATCGCCACTTCAATATCGGAAGTCAGCGCGCAGCGGATCCCGTAGCCATCGCGGACGTTAAACGCTTTTAGCTCTTCGCCGTTGTTGCCCATGTAGATAAGGCCGTCGGACAATACGCCGTCAACGTCGAGGATCAGTAACCGGATCTTCGCCGCGCGGTCGATAAATTCCTGGCTTACCGGCCCATAGCAGGTTGCGACCTGGGCATCAGCATTATTCATTATTTTATCCTTACTTACACTACGCCAGCGCGCAGGAGATCGTGCATATGTACCACACCTAGCAGCCGGTCGCCATCGGCAACCAGCACGCAGGTGATATGGCGGGACTGCATCAGGTTCAGCGCGTCCACCGCCAGCATGCCCGGGCGAATGCGGATCCCGCCCGGGGTCATGACTTCGGCGATGCTGGCGTTGCGCATATCGACACCGGTATCGAAGACGCGGCGCAGATCGCCATCGGTGAAGATGCCGATAATGTTCATCTCGTCATCGCAGATGGCCGTCATGCCCAAATTTTTACGCGTGATTTCCAGCAGCGCATCGCGCAGGGTGGCCTGCAGGCTGACGTGCGGGATCTCATCGCCGGTATGCATAATATCATTGACCCGCAGCAGCAGCTTACGACCGAGTGCGCCGCCGGGGTGCGACAGGGCAAAATCTTCAGCGGTAAAGCCGCGGGCTTCGAGCAGCGCTACGGCGAGGGCGTCGCCCATGACCAGCGCCGCGGTGGTGCTGGAGGTCGGCGCCAGCCCCAGCGGGCAGGCCTCTTTCGGGACTTTCACGCACAGATGGATATCGGCGGCGCGCGCCATGCTGCTGTCAGGGCGGCTGGTAACGCAGATAAGCGGTACCTGTTGGCGTTTAAGTACCGGGATAAGCGCCAGTATTTCGTTTGATTCGCCGGAGTTCGACAGCGCGATGACCACATCCTGCGGCGTGACCATCCCCAGATCGCCATGGGCGGCTTCGCCGGGGTGAACAAAGAAAGAAGAGGTTCCGGTACTGGCGAAGGTCGCTGCCATTTTGCGCCCGATATGCCCGGATTTGCCCATTCCCATCACCACGACTTTACCGCCGCAGCGGAAAATCGTCTCGCAGGCGCGGGTGAAGTCTTCATTAATATACTGATCGAGCTGGGCCAGACCTTCACGTTCAATTTCCAGAACCTGACGTCCTGCCTGTTGAAAGTCAAAATCCGCTGGCAAATCTATTTGCGACATGATGTTATCCCGATTCATTCAACGAAGAACGGCGCTGAACAGTACAGCACCGCTAACCAAACCACAAAGCCGCCGACCAGCAGGGCGCCCGCTACGCGCCCCGGCTGCCGTTTACGCCGCCAGCACAGCAGGGCGAAAATCGCGCTGACCAGTAACATGACGCTGTAGTCGCGAGTAAAGGCTTCAGCAGGGAAGGCGCCCGGCGCGATCAGCGCCGGCAGCCCGAGTACCAGTACGAGGTTAAGGATATTGGCGCCAATAATATTCCCTATGGCGATATCGTCTTCCCCTTTGCGCGTGCCGGCGATGGCGGTCGCCAGTTCCGGCAGGCTGGTACCGATGGCAATGACCGTTAAGCCGACCGTCAGTTCGCTTATCGCGAAGTAGTTCGCCAGCACCGTGGCGTTATCGACCACCATACGGGTGGCCATCGGCATGACGATCATCGCGACGCCGAGCCACAGCAGGGCGACGGGGAGCGAGCCGCCGCGCGGTAGCTCCGCCAGCTGTTCCCGGGTCAGGCTATCGCTGCCCTGACGTTCCGCGAGGCGGGCTATTTTAATGGTAAACACCAGCCACAGTATGGCTAACGCCAATAAAAACAGGCCATCCAGACGCGATAGTTGACCATCGTAGAGCACAAAGCCCGCCAGCAAGCTGACCAGCAACATTAGCGGTAATTCGCGGCGCAGGATATCAGAATGCACGGTAAATGGATGGAGCAGGGCGGCAAGACCGAGAATTAATAAAATATTGGTAATGTTGGATCCCAGCGCCGTACCGATCGCCAGATCGGTTTGTCCGTGCAGGGAAGCGGCAGCGGAAACGATAATCTCCGGTAAGCTGGTGCCGATACTGACGACCGTCATGCCGATGATAAGCGGCGGGATCCCCATCATGCGGCACAGTATTGAAGCGGCATATACCAAGCGATCGGCGCTGTAAACCACCAGCAATAAACCAATTATTAACAGAGCCGTT
>CABUCP010000084.1 GCA_902490055.1 uncultured Klebsiella sp.
AATGATAATGATTGCCATTAGTAAAAATGGCAAGTTTTTTTTGATATAAAAATCAAGAAAGCGACCTCAAAGCAAAAAATAAAATAAAAATATTAAATATCAATAAATTAAAAATTAATCATCGATGTGTGTTGTCTTTATTTCTTTTTTAGATATAAATTAGATATATCAAAACATACAGGAGAAACCGATGAGACATCATCACGAAGAAGGCCACGGTCCGCGTGGCCACCACGGCGAACAGGGTGAACACGGCCGTCGCGGCGGCGGACGCCGTCAGCGTTTCTTTGGCCACGGCGAACTGCGCCTGGTTATCCTCGATATCCTGTCGCGCAACGCCAGCCACGGCTATGAGCTGATTAAAGAGATTGAGGCCCTGACTCAGGGCAATTACAGCCCGAGCCCCGGCGTCATCTACCCAACGCTCGACCTGCTGCAGGATCAGGGATTGATTAGCGTAGAAGACGAAAACGGACGTAAAAAAATCGCTATTACCGAAGAGGGTCGCAGCCTGTGCGCCGAAAGCGGCGAGCAGTTCACGCAGATTCAGGAGCGCCTGCAGGCGCGGATGGTCGGCTGTGAATTACGCAAAAACCCGCAGATGAAACGCGCGCTGGAAAACTTCAAAGCGGTACTGGATCTGAAGGTCAACCAGCAGAGCATCAGCGACGCGCAGTTGAAGCAGATTATCGGCGTGATTGACCGCGCGGCGATGGAAATCTCCCAGCTCGATTAACCCCTCGCACCGCTTTCGTTCCCAGGCTGCTCCATCACGCAGCAGCCTGCACCACCCCGTTACATGCCCCCTTCCGCCCTCGCGGCAGTTTATCTTGCAGCCTCAGGAATAAAACATGCCAATAATTAAGTTATGAGATTAAATTTTGCACAATTGCGCCTTTACTTTGCGTTTATCCCGATTTTCAGCGCCTCTGCCAGGCTGGCGTAATCCCTGCAATACTTAATTCAGTATCATGTGATACGCCCCCCCAGGAGCACATTTTGAACAGGTTACCTTCCAGCGCATCGGCTCTGGCCTGCAGCGCGCACGCACTGAATCTCATCGAGAATCAGCAGAGGAGGTGAGAGAATATTTTAAAGAACATGTGAACCCGGGGTTTCTGGAGTATCGAAAATCGGTCACAGCCGGCGGGGATTACGGAGCCGTAGAGTGGCAAGCGGGAGGGTTAAATACGCTTGTCGACACCCAGGGACAGGAGTTTATCGACTGCCTTGGTGGGTTTGGCATCTTCAATGTAGGGCACCGTAATCCAGTTGTGGTATCCGCCGTCGAGAATCAACTCGCGAAACAACCGCTTCACAGCCAGGAGCTGCTTGACCCGCTGCGGGCGATGCTGGCGAAAACGCTGGCGGCTTTAACGCCCGGCAAGCTGAAATACAGCTTCTTCTGTAATAGCGGTACGGAATCAGTAGAAGCGGCGCTGAAGCTGGCGAAAGCCTATCAGTCTCCGCGCGGCAAATTTACCTTCGTCGCCACCAGCGGCGCGTTTCACGGTAAATCGCTCGGCGCACTATCGGCCACCGCGAAATCGACCTTCCGCAAGCCGTTTATGCCGCTGCTGCCGGGCTTCCGCCATGTGCCGTTCGGCGATATCAACGCCATGCGATCCATTCTTAGCGAGTGCAAGAAAACCGGTGATGACGTCGCGGCGGTGATCCTTGAGCCTATTCAGGGCGAAGGCGGCGTGATCCTGCCGCCACCGGGTTACTTACCGGCGGTCCGTAAACTGTGCGACGAGTTTGGCGCATTGTTAATCCTTGACGAAGTGCAGACCGGTATGGGCCGCACCGGCAAGATGTTCGCCTGCGAGCATGAAAACGTGCAGCCGGACATCCTGTGCCTGGCCAAAGCGCTCGGCGGCGGCGTAATGCCGATCGGCGCGACGGTGGCGACGGAAGAGGTCTTCTCGGTGCTGTTCGATAACCCGTTCCTGCACACCACCACCTTCGGCGGCAACCCGCTGGCCTGCGCGGCGGCGCTGGCGACAATCAACGTTCTGTTAACGCAAAACCTGCCGGCGCAGGCGGAGCAGAAAGGCGATCTGTTGCTGGACGGCTTCCGTCAACTGGCCCGCGAATATCCGGATCTGGTGAATGAGGTACGCGGCAAGGGCATGCTGATGGCCATTGAGTTTGTCGATAACGAGATTGGCTACGATTTTGCCAGCGAGATGTTCAGGCAGCGGGTACTGGTCGCCGGGACGTTAAACAACGCCAAGACGATCCGTATCGAACCACCGTTAACGCTCACCCTCGAGCAGTGCGAGCAGGTGCTGAAGGCGGCGCGCAAGGCGCTGGCGGCTCTGCGCGTCTCGGTCACTGAGACGTAATTCACACGCTACCCTCTCCCGCCCGGAGAGGGTATTTTTCGCGTTACACCACCCGCACGCCAGCCGGCATCAGTCGCTCCGGCGTGAGTAGGACGCTTTCGCTTTCATCCTCGGTTTCCGCGCACAGCAGCATGCATTCCGAGGTTTCGCCGCGCATTTTGGCTTTCGCCAGATTACACAGCACCACCACCGTTTTCCCCAGCAGCTCCTCTTCGCTGTAATAAGGCACCAGGCTGGTGACCGTCTGCAGCGTGCGGTCGCCGATATCAATCCGCGCGATATACAGCTTGTCGGCATTGTCATGGCGCTTTACTTCAACAATCTTGCCGACGCGCATCTCCAGTTTGGCAAAATCAGCATAAGTTACGGTTTCCATCTCTCACCTCCAGTAAATTTTTACTAAAAGATAGCAAGTTTTTGCCGCTCGTCGGCATAATGCTGATAATAATGCTACTTCTGTCACGCTATCGCCGGGGAAAATAGCCCGCACGTACAGACGTTTTTTACTGAAATAAGATGCAGGACGCGACGCTTGCTTTACAATGGATGAGCAAACATGGGCAACGTCCGATAAAGGAAAAAGATGGCAACGCTAAAAGACATTGCGACCGAAGCGGGTGTTTCGCTGGCGACGGTTTCCCGGGTGTTAAACGACGATCCCACCCTGAACGTGAAAGAAGAGACCAAGCACCGCATTCTGGAGATTGCGGAGAAGCTGGAATATAAAAGCAGCAGCGCGCGCAAATCGCAGGTCCTTCCCGTCGGCCATCATCATATTCTGGCCCTGTACAGCTACCAGCAAGAACTGGAAATTAACGACCCTTACTATCTCGCCATTCGCCATGGCATCGAGACGCAATGCGAGAAGCTCGCCATCGAGCTCACCAACTGCTATCTCAACAGCACCCTGCCGGAACTGAAAAAGGTCACCGGCGTGTTGATTATCGGCCAGCCGACGCGCGAGCTGCGCGAGACCGCCTGCGCGCTGACCGACAATATCTGCTTTATTGATTTCCACGAGGCCGGCAGCCAGTACGACGCGGTGGATATTGATCTGGTGCGCATCGCTAAAGAGGTCGTCGACTTCTTCATCCAGCAGGGCGCGTCGCGTATTGGCTTTATCGGCGGCCAGGACCGGCCCGGTAAACCCGATATTCGCGAGGTGGCGTTTGTGGAATACGGTCAGTTAAAAGGTGTAGTTTCCCCCGATGATATCTGGCGCGGCGGTTTTTCCAGCTCTTCCGGATACGAGCTGGCAAAGCAGATGCTGGCGCAGGAGGAGTTTCCGCGGGCGCTGTTTGTCGCCTCGGACTCCATCGCCATCGGCGTGCTGCGCGCGATTCACGAGCGCGGGTTGGCGATCCCGGAAGACATTTCGCTGATTAGCGTCAACGATATCCCCACCGCGCGCTTCACCTTCCCGCCGCTGTCGACGGTGCGGATCCACTCCGAAATGATGGGTAGTCAGGGGGTGAACCTGCTGATCGAGAAGGCCCGCGATGGCCGCGCCCTGCCGCTCAACGTCTTCGTTCCCAGCGTATTGAAGCTGCGCGGCACCACCTGTTAATCCAACCATATCCCGGCGGCGCTACGCCTGGCCGGGCTACCAGTGCTACCCAGAACGCCATTCTGTAGGTCGGGTAAGGCGAAGCCGCCACCCGACACAAAGCGGCTCATTTTGTGATCGAGTTAAAGTAAATCATCTCTGGCGATTTTATTTAGTAAAAGTTTTATCTTATTAAGCCGCTCAGGGAGGCGATATGAATCGCTGGGAAAACCTTCAACTCACTCATGAAAACAGGCTGCCGCCGAGAGCGTATTTCTTTTCTTACGACTCACTGGCCCAGGCGCGGACCTTCGCCCGCGAAACCAGCAGCCGCTTCCTGTCCCTTAGCGGGCAGTGGAATTTCCGCTTTTTCACCAACCCGCTGCTGGTGCCGGAAAGCTTCACCTCACGCTATCAGGGCGACTGGGGGCCGATTACCGTACCGGGCATGTGGCAGATGGAAGGTCACGGCCAGCTGCAGTATACCGACGAAGGTTTCCCTTTCCCGATCGATGTGCCGTATGTCCCGACCGATAACCCAACCGGCGCCTACCAGCGTCTATTCACCCTCAGCGACGGCTGGCAGGGTAAACAAACCCTCATCAAATTCGACGGCGTCGAAACCTATTTTGAAGTCTACGTTAACGGTCAGTACATCGGTTTTAGCAAGGGTAGCCGCCTGACCGCCGAGTTCGATATCAGCGCGGCGGTGCAAACCGGCGATAACCTGCTGTGCGTGCGCGTCATGCAGTGGGCGGACTCCACCTATATTGAAGACCAGGACATGTGGTGGTCGGCGGGTATTTTCCGCGACGTCTATCTAGTGGGTAAAAATCCGCTCCACGTGCAGGACTTCACCGTACGCACCGATTTTAACGATGATTACATCGACGCCACCCTCTCCTGCCAGCTGACGCTGGAAAATCTCGCGCCGGAAACGGCGGCAGCGACGCTGGAATATACTCTGTTCGACGGCGAGACGGCCCTCTACTCGGGCAACGTCGGTCATCTGCAGGTTAGCCAGCAGCTAAACACCGGCTTCACGATTGATGTGAAAGCGCCGCAGCAGTGGTCGGCGGAAAGCCCGTATCTCTATCATCTGGTGCTGACGTTAAAGAACGCTGCAGGCGAGGTGCTGGAAATCATCCCGCAGCGCGTCGGTTTCCGCGATATCAAAGTGCGTGATGGCCTGTTCTATATTAATAACCGCTACGTGATGCTGCACGGCGTAAACCGCCACGATAACGATCATCTGAAAGGCCGCGCGGTCGGCATGGATCGCGTGGAAAAAGATCTGCTGTTGATGAAGCAGCACAACATCAACTCGGTACGCACCGCCCACTATCCGAACGACCCGCGTTTCTATGAAATGTGCGATATCTACGGATTGTTCGTGATGGCGGAAACCGATGTGGAATCCCACGGTTTCGCCAACGTTGGCAACCTCAGCGCCATCACCGACGATCCGGCCTGGGAGCACGTTTACGTTGAGCGTATCGTGCGTCACGTTCACGCGCAGAAGAACCATCCGTCGATCATCATCTGGTCGCTGGGTAACGAATCCGGCTACGGCTGCAACATCCGCGCGATGTACCACGCCACCAAAGCGCTGGATGATACCCGCCTGGTACACTATGAAGAAGACCGCGACGCTGAAGTGGTGGATATCATCTCCACCATGTATACCCGCGTGCCGTTGATGAACGAATTTGGTGAACATCCGCATGAAAAACCACGCATTATCTGCGAGTACGCGCATGCGATGGGCAACGGCCCCGGCGGATTAACCGAATACCAGAACGTCTTTTACCAGCACGACTGCATCCAGGGCCACTACGTGTGGGAGTGGTGCGACCACGGTATTCAGGCCACCGATGATAACGGCGCGGTGTGGTACAAATTCGGCGGCGATTACGGCGACTACCCGAACAACTACAACTTCTGCCTCGATGGCCTGATTTTCTCCGACCAGACGCCGGGCCCGGGCCTGCGTGAATATAAGCAGGTGATCGCGCCGGTGAAGGTACAGGCAGTGGATATCCGCCGCGGCGAACTGCGGGTGGAAAACAAACTGTGGTTCTCCACCCTTGATGATTACACTCTGCGCGTTGAAGTGCGCGCTGAAGGCGAGACGCTCTCCAGCCAACTGCTGAAAGTGAAGGACCTGGCGCCGAACAGCGGCCGGGACCTGAAAATCGCCCTGCCGGCGCTCGACGAGCGAGAAGCCTTCGTCAACATCATGGTGACCAAAGATTCGCGCACCCTATATAGCGAAGCCAATCACCCTATCGCAGTTTATCAGTTCCCGCTGAAGGCGCAGACTGCTACGCCAACTCCGCTGTTAAACGCCAGCGCCACGTCGTTGCAAATTGCCGACGAACGTTTGAGCTACACCATCAGCGGCCATAACTTCCGCATCGTGTTCAGCAAGGTCAGCGGCAAGCTGAGCGAATGGCAGGTCAACGGCGTCGATCAGGTGACCCGCGAGCCGAAGATTAACTTCTTCAAACCGATGATTGATAACCATAAACAGGAATATGAAGGGCTGTGGCAGCCGGGCCATCTGCAGATTATGCAGGAGCATCTGCGCGAATTTAGCGCCGAAATGCAGGGCGAAACGGTAGTCGTCACCACCCGTAGCGTGATTGCGCCGCCGGTCTTCGACTTCGGTATGCGCTGCACCTACCGCTGGCAGATCACCCCGCAGGGCCATATCAACATTGAGCTGGCCGGCGAGCGCTACGGCGACTATCCGCATATCGTCCCATGCATAGGCTTTATGCTGGGTATTAACGGCCAGTTCGACCAGGTGAACTACTACGGCCGCGGGCCGGGTGAAAACTATGCCGACAGCCAACAGAGCAACATCATCGATGTCTGGCGCACCACCGTCGACGATATGTTCGTGAATTATCCGTTCCCGCAGAACAACGGCAACCGCCAGCATGTGCGCTGGGCGTCATTCAGCGACCGCCACGGTAGCGGCCTGCTGGTGGTGCCGCGCAACCCGCTGAACGTCAGCGCCTGGCATTATACGGCGGAAAACCTGCACGCCGCCCAGCACTGCAACGAGCTGCAGCGTAGCGATGACATCACCCTGAATATCGATGCTCAGTTGCTCGGTCTCGGCTCCAACTCGTGGGGCAGCGAAGTGCTGGATAGCTGGCGCGTGTGGCTCAACACCTTTAACTATGGCTTCACGCTGCTGCCGCTGGAAGGCGGATGCGGCGCCTCGCAGGTACTGGCGAACCATAGCTTCGGCGCCGGTTTCTTTTCTCCCGTTTCACACAGCGAGGCTGAACAATGAGAGTTCTCGATAATTTAGAGCAGTTTAAGCAGGTTTATCATAGCGGCCGCAAATGGCAGCGCTGCGTGGAGGCCATCAATAACATCGACAATATCCGCCCGGGCGTGGCGCATTCGATTGGCGATTCGCTCTCCTATCGGGTGGAAACCGATAGCACCACCGATGCGCTGTTTGTCGGTAATCGCCGCTACTTTGAAGTGCACTATTACCTGCAGGGGCAGCAGAAAATCGAATTTGCCGCCAAAGATAATCTGCAGACCGTAGCCTGCTATCGCGATGAAACCGACCGCGAATACCTGAAAGGAATTGGTGAAACGGTGATGGTCCACGAAGGACAAATGGTGATTTGCGATATCAACGAAGCCTACCGCTTTATCTGCGATACGCCGGTTAAAAAAGTGGTGCTGAGAGTCACTATTGAAGACGGATACTTCCTCAATAAGTAAACCCGCATTAAGCGACAATGGAGGTCAACGGGTATTCCCGTTGGCCTTTTCGGTTCCAGCCCGCTGCGACGGGTAAATGAGTTATCGGAGGACGTATGTCCGAATCTGTACGCGCCAAAATCGGCAAATTCGCGCTGTTGTCGATGGCCTTTACCGCCGTCTTTAACGTGCGAAATATCGTGAATAACAACATCGAGTTAGGGCTCAGTTCCGCGCCTATCTTCTTGTTTGCGACCGTAGTTTACTTTATCCCATTCGTGTTTATCATCGCCGAATTCGTGTCCGCGAATAAGCACTCTGAATCCGGAATGTACGCGTGGCTGAAGCAGCCGCTGGGCACCCGCGCCGCCTATCTTGGTTCGTTCCTCTACTGGTTCGTGAACCTGTTCTTTTTCCTGTCGCTGCTGCCGAACGTCGTAGCCTATGCCTCGTATGCGATTACCGGTTATGCGATCCCCTTCTCGCCGATGGTCACCTCGCTGATTTCCATCGTACTGTTCGCCATGGCCACCCACATCTCCACCAAGGGAGCGACCTGGCTTGGCAAGATTTCCGAATGCGTAGCCTACGGCGTATTCGCGCTGTTCGCGATTTACGTCGTCGGCGCCCTGACCGCACTGGGCTCCGGCCACGTCCCGGCGCAGCCGATTACCCTGGCGGCAATGGAGCCGACCATCAACTGGGCAACGCTTGGTATTATGTGCTGGATTTTCCAGGCCGCGGGCGGCGCGGAAACCGTTGCCGCCTATCTCAACGACACCAAGGGCGGGCAGAAATCCTTTATTAAAGTCATCATTACCGCCGGGGTGCTGATTGGCGGCATGTATGCCCTGGGTTCGCTGCTGGTTAACGTCTTTGTCGCCCGTGAAAACCTGACCTACGCCGGCGGAATGGTGGAAATCTTCACCGGGCTCGGCGCCTACTTCCATATTTCCGAAGCGCTGATGGGCCGCTTCGTCGGCATCATCCTGTTTATCGCCATCTTCGGCAGCATGATGATGTGGACCGCCGCGCCGGTGAAAATCCACTTCTCGGAAATCCCGAAAGGTATCTATGGCCAGAAAACGACCGAACTGAACGCCCACGGCGTGCCGGTACGCGCCGCCTGGTGGCAGTTCCTGTTCGTCTTCCTGATGCTTATCGTTAACGGTTTCGGCTCCGCCAGCGTGCAGCAGATGATGAACACCGCCATTAACCTCACCGCCGGTACCGCCATGCTGCCGCCGCTGTTCATCATGGCCGCCTACTTCGTCTTCCGCTGGAAACACGATGACACGCCGCGCGAATTCCGCATGGGATCGAGGAAAGTGGGCATGATCGTGGTGTCGATGCTGATGGTGATTTTCGTTATCAGCATGACCGCCTCGGCCTTCCCGCCGGGCGTTGACCTGGTTAACGCTTTCTTTATCAACGTCTTTATGACCGCGGTCTTCTCCGGCCTGGCGTGGTGGTGGATCACCCGCTTTGAAAAAAAGCAGCAACGTCTGCGCGCCACGGCGCCAATTAACGCCGCGACCACCGTCAGCAAATAACTTTCCTGTCATCCCGCCAGCGCCTTTATAGCTGGCGGGATTTTTTTACCCCTTCCTGATTACGTATTGCTCAACCATTTTCGTGATCGAGTTAAAGCAATTCAGTT
>CABUCP010000085.1 GCA_902490055.1 uncultured Klebsiella sp.
CGCTTCTTTTTTTAGCCTCTCCGGGATTAATGGCCGCGGAACATCTCGCGGCGAAGAATAAAAACGACGCTGAAGATACCATTACCGTGGTCGCCGACGGAAAGCAGCAGAGCGCCACCAGCGGCTATCAGCCGTTAAGCTCCTCTACCGCAACGCTGACCTCGATGCCAATGCTGGATATTCCGCAGGTGGTGAATACCGTCAGCGATCGGGTGCTGGAAGATCAGCATGCGACGTCATTGGATGAAGCGCTGTATAACGTCGCCAACGTGGTGCAAACCAATACCCTCGGCGGTACCCAGGATGCCTTTACCCGCCGCGGCTTCGGCGCCAACCGCGACGGTTCCATTATGACCAATGGCCTGCGTACCGTCCTGCCGCGCAGTTTTAACGCCGCCACCGAGCGGGTAGAAGTGTTGAAAGGCCCAGCCTCAACGCTGTATGGCATTCTCGATCCCGGCGGGCTAATTAACGTCATCACCAAACGCCCGGAGCGTCAGTTCTCTGGTTCTGTTTCTGCTACCTCAAGCAGCTTTGGCGGCGGCACCGGTAGCGTCGACGTGACCGGGCCGATCGCAGGGACTCGTCTGGCATATCGGCTGATCGGCGAATATCAGAATGAAGATTACTGGCGTAATTTCGGTAAGAACAAAAGCAGCTTTATCGCCCCTTCCCTGACCTGGTTTGGCGATAGCGCGACCATTACCGCTTCATATTCGCATCGCGACTACAGCGCCCCCTTTGACCGCGGGACGATTTTCGATCTCAATACCGGCCACGCGGTTAACGTCGACCGGAAAACCCGTTTCGATGAAGACTTTAATATCACCGATGGCTATTCCGATATTGCCCAGCTGAATGCCGAGTATCGCCTGAACGAAGCCTGGACCGCGCGCTTTGATTACAGCTACAGCCAGGATCACTACAACGACAACCAGGCGCGGGTGATGGCTTATGATTCGGCAACCGGCAACCTGACCCGCCGGGTCGATGGGACCCACGGCTCAACGCAAAAAATGCATTCCACCCGCGCAGACCTGCAGGGCAACGTGGTCGTGGGCGGCTTTTATAACGAATTGCTCACCGGCGTCGCCTACGAGAATTACGACCTGTTGCGCACCGACATGCTCCGCTGCAAGAATGTGAAAGGCTTTAATATTTATCACCCGGTGTACGGCACCCTCGATACCTGCAATACCGTCTCCGCCTCCGATAGCGATCAGCGCATCCAGCAAGAGAGCTATGCCGCCTACGTGCAGGACGCGCTGTACCTGACCGATAACTGGATTGCCGTCGCCGGCGTACGCTACCAGTATTACACCCAGTACGCCGGTAAAGGCCGGCCGTTTAACGTCAATACCGATAGCCGCGATGAAAAATGGACGCCGAAGGCCGGTCTGGTCTACAAAGTGACGCCAAACGTGTCGCTGTTTGCCAACGTCGCCCAGTCGTTTATGCCGCAATCATCGATTGCCAGCTACATCGGCGAGCTGCCGCCGGAAGAGTCCACCTCTTACGAAGTGGGCGCTAAATTCGACCTGTTAGACGGCATTACCGCCAATATCGCGTTATTTGATATTCATAAACGCAACGTGCTGTATACCGAAAGCATCGGCGACGAGACGGTCGCGAAAACGGCAGGTAAGGTGCGTTCACGCGGCGTGGAGGTGGATTTAGCGGGCTCCATTACCGATAACCTCAGCGTCATCGCCAGCTACGGCTATACCGACGCGAAAGTGCTCGACGACCCGGATTACGCCGGTAAACCGCTACCGAACGTACCGAAGCACACCGGTTCGCTGTTCTTAACCTACGACATTCATAACGTCTATAACAGCAACACCCTGACCGTTGGCGGCGGTGGTCATGCGGTCAGCAAACGTTCCGGCACCAACGGCGCGGATTACTACCTGCAGGGCTATGCGGTTGCCGATGTGTTCGCGGCCTATAAGATGAAGCTGCAGTATCCGGTAACGCTTCAGGTGAATGTGAAGAACCTGTTTGATAAGACCTACTACACCTCGGTAACCAGATTGGCGATCCGCGTGAAGTGCAGCTTACGATGAAGATGGATTTCTGATGCTCTCCCAGCCCGGATGGCGGCGCGCTGCGCCTTATCCGGGCTACTTCTCCCCAACCCCTGCTGCGGGGAAATACCGGACAACGCGCCTGGCTTACCAATCCTCTTCCTGGCCGAGGATACGCAAAATATCCTGCCGATGCTGCAATAACAGCGGATTGTCGCGATGGCGGGGAAACGCCAGCGGCAGCGTAAACTCAGCGATAATGCGCCCCGGACGCGGCGACATCACCAGCACCCTCTCGCACAATAGCAGCGCTTCTTCAATATCGTGCGTCACCAGCAGGCTGGTATAGCCCTGCTGCCGCCACAGCGCGATCAGCTCGCGCTGCATGCTGATGCGGGTAAGCGAATCCAGCTTACCCAGCGGCTCATCAAGCAACAGTAGACGCGGTTCATTCAGCAACGCGCGCGCCAGCGCCGCACGCTGCGCCATCCCGCCGGAAAGCTGCCGCGGCCACGCCTCGCTGAACGACTGCAGCCCGATGCGCGAAATCAGCGCGTCGGCCTTCGGCTCCAGCCCCTTTTTCCCCTGCGCCTGCGGCCCCAGCAGCACGTTCTGCCGCACCGTCAGCCACGGATAAAGCGTCGGGTCCTGGAAAACCAGGATCCGCTCCGGCCCCGGCCCGCCCAGCGCCGCATCGTCAATCTCAATATACCCGCTTTGCTGGGACTCCAGCCCCGCCAGCAGGCGCAGTAACGTCGATTTACCGCATCCTGAAGGGCCAAGCAGCGCAACGCTCTCGCCTGGCCGCAGCTGCAGGCTGATATTTTCCAGCACCGGCACCGTCTGTTTGCCCAACGTAAACGCATGATGAAGATGGCGTACCGCCACCGCCGCGCCGGTCGAAATTGTCTGGGCACTTACCATTGCATTCCTCCGCGCTGCCAGCTCAGCAGCCGATCGCGAATCATAAATAGCCCGCTAATCAGGCCGGAACATAACAACGCCATCACGAATAGCGCCGCGTACATATTCGGATAGGCCGCCCAGCCCTGCGCCCACTGTAGATAAAAACCGATCCCGGATTTGACGCCGACCATTTCGGCGACAATCAGCACCGAAAACGACGCGCCAAGCCCCATAAACAAGCCGACAAACACGTTCGGCAGCGCGGCGGGGATCGCCACGCGCAGGATCAGAAATCGCTGGCTGGCTCCCAGCGTTCGCGCCACGTCATACCACGCTTTATCGATACCGATGACCCCGGACCAGGTCAATACCGTGACCGGGAACCAGGTGCTGAGCGCAATCAAAAACACGCTGGCGCCGAAGCTTGAGGGAAAGATAAACAGGCATAGCGGCAGCAGCGCGGTGGAAGGCACCGGCCCCAGCAGGCGTAAAATCGGATGCACCCAATAACCAATACGCTGAGACCAGCCAATCGCCAGCCCGCTGATAAACCCGCAGCTGGTGCCGAGCAGCACTCCGAGTCCGAGCAGACCCAGCGAATGCAACAGGCTATCAAGCAGCCGCGGCCAGTCATCGTGCAGCACTTCAACCAGCGCCTGCGGCGGAGCGAAAAACGGCACCGGCAACAACGCTGTTTTGGCCGTCAGCCCTTCCCATAGCGCGAAGAGCACCGGCAGCAGCGCCAGCCATTTCCCGGCACGCTGCAAACGCGCCCCCCGCTGCCGCCAGTAACGGTAACTCAGCGTCAGTAACAGCAGCCCGCCGCCGAGAGTGAACTGCGCCAGCGCCCACTCTTCGCTAAACGGCCAACGCCGCCCGGCATCGGGCCAGGCCTGCGTGAACAGGCCGCCCAGTAGCCATAGCGCGGCGGCAAGCCCGCCCTCCGTCCAGAGCAGAGCGCCGGGCCCCGGGCGGGCGAGCGCGCGATCAGGCGAAAACGTTGACATAAATACTCTCCGCAAACTGATGAGGATCGGTTCCCGGTTTGATAACCTGTACCCGCTGCAGATCCACGGCATACTGCGTCAGCTCTTTAACAAAAGCCTCTCCCACCGCATGATGGCCGTGCCCCTGGCCGTGAAGAATGCCGCTCACCTCCGCTTTGTTAGTGTTTAGCGCATGGGCGAGAAAAGATTGCGCCACGCTTTCCGGGTGCGCGGCGGCATAGCTGTGCGCTTCCAGAATCGCCTGGGTAAGCGCGGCCGCCGCCGGTTTATGATCGCGCGCAAGGGAACCGCTGACGCCCAGCACGCAGCAGCTAAGGTTGGCGTAATCGCCGGTCATATTGCTGGCGATTAGCTGATATTTGCCGGTTTCCAGCAGGCGATAGCTGAAGGGTTCGCTGCCGCTAATGGCGGCGATTTCGCGCTTATCCAGCGCCACGCTGAGCAGGTCGGCCGGATAGACTTTCCACTGCACATCGCTAATCGGGTCGATACCGTGGCGTTTCAGCAAGATGGCGAAGAAGTTTTTATCCGGCCCGGCCATATCGGTGACGCCAATGGTTTGCCCTTTCAGACTCTCCAGCGCGCTAAAAGGCGAGTTTTTGGCCGTCAGCAGATTCAGGCAGCCGCCGTGCGTCCCGGCGGTGAGCTTGACATCAAAGCCCTGCTCCAGCGCCTTCAGCCAGCGTAGCGCCATGCCAACTCCGGCGTCGGCCTTGCCGGTGGCAATCGCTTCCAGCAGCACATCGGTCGAATTGCCGAAGTTCACCAACTCAACGTCGAGATTGTATTTACTGAATATCTTTTGCTGCTCCGCGACGGCGACCGGCGCCAGGCACACCGCGCTTTTGTTAATCGCCAGCTTAATTTTGTAAGGCTGCGCCAGGCGTAGCGCCGGATGTTCATCCCCGCTGGACATATTCGCCATATCGTGGGCCCATAGCGGCAGGGCCGCCCCGGCCAGCGCCAGGCCGCCGGTTAACTGCAAGAAACGACGGCGGGAAAAACGCGATGTCATCATGGCGCCGCCTCCGCATGGGACTGCGCGGCGGGGACGCTAAAGCCGTCATCAAACGTTGGCGTGACATCCAGTTTTGCGCGGATCAGGCCGTTGGCAAGATAAAAGTCCGCCGTTGACTGCTGCTGAGCGACCGTTTGCGTATCGAGACGCCGCCACTGCGATTGGCGGTTAGCAAACTGCGCACGGGCGATATCCGCCGGGAAGCGAATAATTTCACCCAACGTTTTGCCATAGCTATCAAGATTGGCGTAAGCCCAACGCTCGGCGCCGGCCAGCCGGGTGAGATAATCCTGAAGCGCCGCGCGCTTTTGCGGATCCTTCAGCGCATTATCGGTGGCGGCCAGGAAAGTGTTACCCGGCAGCAGCCCTTTACCGCTCACCAAAATCTGCCCTTCGGCGGTTTTCACCAACTGCGTGGTATAGGGCTCCCAGGTCGCCCAGGCATCTACGGAACCGTTAAGCAGCGCGACTTTCGCGTCCACCGGGCCAAGGAATACCCACTGCACATCCTTCGGCGAAATCCCCGCCTGCTCCAGCGCTTTCAGCGCCACAAAATGGCCAATCGATCCTTTACCGGTGGCAATGCGTTTACCTTTTAAATCCGCCGCGCTTGTTAACGCGCTGCCGGGCGGCACCAACACGGCGGTCCCCGCCGGATTGCTCTTATCGACGGCAATAGCTTTGACCGGCGCGCCGTTCGCCAACGCAAACAGCAGCGGCGCATCGCCGATAATCCCCGCGTCAACCGCGCCGGCGTTGAGCGCCTCCGCCAGCGGCGCGGCGGCAGGAAACTCGGCCCATTTGATATCATAAGCGAGATTTTGCAGCGCGTTAGCGGCCTCCAGCTGTGACCGCATGCCGCCTTTTTGATCGGCAATTCGCAGCGTGATTCGTTCCTGAGCCGCAACATAGCCGCTCAGCGTCAACAGTATTATCACCCCGGCTATGCGGGTAAAATGGGGTATGCGCATCTGAATTATCCTTGTTGTTGAAAAGCGTGTTTACCCGCCGCCTGCCACGCGCTGTCGTTCTGCGGCGTATGCACCCGCCCGCACAGGACGTTGCGATAGTGGCGTTCCAGAGGATTTTGCCGGCTTAGCCCATGATTACCGGTCAGTTCCAGCGCCAGATTGACCGCCTGAATGGCGTTGTCGGTGATAGTGATTTTCGCCAGATTGGCTTCGATGGCGGAAAAGTTCAGCTCTGCGGCTTTCGCCAACAGGCTGCGGTTAACCAGCAGCAGCCCCTCTATCTGCCCTACTTTCTCCTGCACCCGCGGCAAGCTGGAAAGCGGTTGCCCAAGGTTGCCGGGAACTCGCGCGCCAAGCCATGTCACCAGCCAGTCGCGGGCGGCGCGCGCCACGCTGTCGTAAATTGCCGCCAGTAGCGCCGTATGACGGTTGGCAAACAGACGAAACTGTTCGGCCTCCGGCACGGGCGGCCTATCGGCAGGCCACACATCCACGGCGTACTCGGCGGAAACCCGCACGTTTTTCAACAGCACCTCGTGGCTGCCGGTGGCCCGCATGCCGGCGTGATCCCAACTTTTCACCACGCTAATCCCCTCGCTGTCGGCAGGAACCAGCCAGCTACCGATCAGCGGCGGGTTGTCGTCACTGCGCGCCCACAGCGCCAGCCAGCTCAACCCTTCGATACCGGTGGTATAAATTTTGTGGCCGTTAATTCGCCAACCCTCACTGTTACGGCTCGCAATGGTTTGCGGCAAACCGCCGCGTGCGGGAGAGCCCAGTTCTGGTTCGACGCGCAGGCTATTGATCAACCCGCCGTTTGTCACCGCATCATCAAACACACGCTGGCGTAGCGGTTCAGCCCAATGCGCATTTTCCGCCAGCCGCAGATGATGCAGATACTGCATGCAGACAATCAGCGCGGTCGCCGGTTCGCCCCAGGCGATGGCGGAGATAGCCTGTTGCAGCTCGGCTAAACTGGCGCCAGCCCCGCCGTATTGCAGCGGTACGGCAAGGCTTAAAAAACCGCGCCGGCGCAAGCCATCTATATTGCGGCGAGGAAAGTCGCCGCTGGCATCAAGGCTTACCGCCTCTTCCGCCATCAGTTGGCGAATCTCTGCGAGCATCCGCGCCCATTCAGCGCTGGAGAGAGACGTCATGATGCGCGCTCCGCCACGGCGCGCAGCGCGGCTTTTTCACGGGTAATCGGCAGCAGCGCTTTACCATAGTCCTGCGCATCGTTCAGCGGGTCGAATCCGCGGATCAGGAAGTTACGCACCCCGAGGTCGTAGTAGTCGAGCAGCGCATCGGCAACCTGCTCCGGCGTGCCGACCAGCGCGGTGGAGTTGTGGCCGCCGCCCACCAGTTGGGCGATACCGGTCCACAGGCGTTTATCCACTACCTTGCCCTGCGCCGCCGTGGCCCGCAGACGCTGCGCGCCAACGCTATCGGGTTTGGCCTTAAAGCCCCCTTCGCTCTGCGCCGCCCGCTCGGTGGCGACATGAAGAATATGCTCGGCCTTTTCCCAGGCTTCTGCTTCGCTATCGGCAATAATCGGTCGGAACGACACGCTGAAGCCGATTTCACGCTGGTGTTTCGCCGCTTCGGCCCGCACGCGCTGGATAGTCTCCGCAGTCTGCGCCAGCGACTCGCCCCACAGCGCGAAGACGTTGGCATGTTTACCGGCAACCGTAATCGCCGCTTGCGACGAACCACCGAAATAGAGGGGAATATGCGGTTTCTGCAGCGGGCGAATAGCCGACCACGCCTGTTCCGCCTGATAAAAATCATTGTCAATGTCCACCGGCTGTTCGGCGGTCCAGACCCTGCGGATGGTATCGAGGAAGGCGTCGGTGCGCGCATAGCGCTGGTCGTGGTCGAGATAATCGCCGTCACGGCGCTGCTCAGCGTCATTGCCGCCGCTGATGATATGTACCGCCAGCCGGCCGCCCAACAGATGTTCAAGGGTGGCGAATTTGCGCGCGGCGAGGGTTGGCGAAATAAAACCGGGGCGGTGCGCCAGCAGGAAAGCTATCTTTTGCGTCGACAGCCCCGCCAGCGCGGTCACCAGAAAGCCGTCAGGTTGATCGGACCAGTGGCCCACCAGCAGGCGGTCAAAACCTGCAGCTTCATGCGCTTGCGCAAAGCGCACGATATAATCACGGTCAAAAATCGGTCCCACCGGGGCGATGGTTTCCGACGACAGCCGGTGGCCGATCATGCCGAGAAACTGAATGGTCATAAGAACTCCTGGATACAAGGTAACGAATGGGCCGCGGCGGCGGCGCGTTTTCATTACCCTATACACAGGCTTTTAATGAGCAAAATGCATTTTTATCATATCTTAATATGCAAGATAAGCATTAACATAAAATATACATATATTTCAGTTAGATGATGAAATTTGCTGAACGACTTTTGCGGCGAAAAAGGTGAGCGGCTGGCTCAGGTTAGCCAGATTCTGCGCGTTTACCAGCCACAGATACACTTCAGGTTGTAAATCCGCGAGCGTAAGTGTCGCCACTTCATCGCGCCACGGGCTGGCCGCCAGCGCGGCGCGAGGCACCAGGCCAAGCCCCAGTCCCTGCGCCACCAGGCTAATTTGCAATTGGGCTCCCGCGGTCTCGACATTCAATGCTAATCGCAACCCCTGCGACTGCAGCTCACGGATAAGCCCGGCCCGCAGGCCGCAGCCGTCGGGATTCAGTATCCAGCCTCGCTCAGCGCAGTCGCGCAGCGCCCCGGCATGCAGCCGCCAGCTTTTCGCCGCGATGACCACGATATCCAGCGGACACAGCAGCCGTCCGATGTAGCCGTCTGCAAAACGTTGTTGCTCTGGACCCATCGCCAGCACGCCATCCAGTTCGACACTCTCCAGCCTCTTTTGCAGCAGTCCGCTCCAGCCGCAGGTCACCTGCGGTTCCAGGGCTGGGAACTGCTGGCGCAGCGCGGTGAGGGCCGGCTGCAGAGCGATTTCCGCGACGCTTTGCGGCACGCCCAGACGCAGGATGCCCTGCGGCTCCGCCTCAGGATCAAGCAGGCCGTACAGCTTTTTGGTTTCCCGCTTGATGCTCAGACACTGCTCATACACCCGATGTCCGGCGGCGGTCAGCGTCAGGGGCCGGGTCTGGCGCTCCAGCAGCGTCACGTTGAGGGTTTGCTCCAGGCGCTGAAGCCGACGGGTAATGGCCGATTGGGTAATACCGAGATATTCCGCAGCCTGATTAAGTGACGAAAACTGCACGGTAGCCAGCAAGGCGTCAATGTCGTCGATACGCATACAATCCTTAATGTGATTTTTGCATATTAATATATGCGG
>CABUCP010000086.1 GCA_902490055.1 uncultured Klebsiella sp.
ATGACCTTTATGCCGGTCATCTTCACGGTGTTCTTCCTGTGGTTCCCGTCTGGCCTGGTGGTGTACTACATCGTCAGCAACCTGGTAACCATTATTCAGCAGCAGCTGATTTACCGTGGTCTGGAGAAGCGTGGCCTTCATAGCCGCGAGAAGAAAAAATCCTGATTCGGTGTAGGCCGGATAAGGCGAAGCCGCCATCCGGCAAGGCGCGCCGGATTGCCTGATGGCGCTAACGTTTATCAGGCCTACAATCAAAAGGCGGTCGAATGACCGCCTTTTTTATTGCGATTTGAAGAGACATATCATGAGCCATAACGACACTATCGTCGCCCAGGCCACCCCACCGGGACGCGGGGGGGTGGGCATCCTGCGTATCTCCGGCCTTAAGGCGCGCGATGTCGCGCAGGCGGTGCTGGGCAAGCTACCGAAGCCGCGCTATGCCGACTACCTGCCGTTTAAAGACAGCGACGGCAGCGCGCTGGATCAGGGGATTGCGCTATGGTTCCCCGGCCCAAACTCTTTCACCGGCGAAGACGTACTGGAACTGCAGGGCCACGGCGGCCCGGTCATTCTCGATCTGCTGCTCAAACGTATTCTGACGCTGCCGGGCGTGCGGATTGCTAATCCGGGCGAGTTTTCCGAACGCGCATTCCTCAACGACAAGCTCGACCTGGCTCAGGCAGAGGCGATCGCCGACCTTATCGACGCCAGCTCTGAACAAGCCGCGCGATCGGCGCTGAACTCCTTACAGGGAGCCTTCTCCGCACGCGTTAACCATCTTGTGGAAGCGCTCACTCACCTGCGCATCTACGTGGAAGCGGCGATTGATTTCCCGGATGAAGAAATTGATTTTCTCTCCGACGGCAAAATTGAAGCCCAGCTGAACGACGTGATCGCCGATCTCGACGCCGTCCGCGCCGAAGCTCGTCAGGGCAGCCTGCTGCGCGAAGGGATGAAAGTGGTGATTGCCGGGCGGCCGAATGCCGGTAAATCCAGCCTGCTCAACGCGCTGGCCGGCCGTGAAGCGGCGATTGTCACTGATATAGCCGGTACCACCCGCGACGTGCTGCGCGAACATATCCATATCGACGGCATGCCGCTGCATATCATCGATACCGCGGGCCTGCGCGATGCCAACGATGAAGTGGAACGTATCGGTATCGAACGCGCCTGGCAGGAGATTGAACAGGCTGACCGCGTACTGTTTATGGTTGATGGCACCACCACCAGCGCCGTTGACCCGGCAGAGATCTGGCCTGATTTTATCGAGCGCCTGCCGGCTAAACTGCCGATTACCGTGGTGCGCAACAAAGCAGACGTCACCGGCGAAGCGCTGGGCCTCAGCGAAGTAAATGGCCACTCACTTATCCGCCTGTCAGCGCGTACCGGCGAAGGCGTCGAGGTACTGCGCAACCACCTTAAGCAGAGCATGGGCTTCGATACCAATATGGAAGGCGGCTTCCTCGCCCGCCGTCGTCACCTGCAGGCGCTGGAAACGGCGGCTAACCATCTGCAGCAGGGCAAAGCCCAGCTACTGGGCGCGTGGGCCGGAGAACTGCTGGCGGAAGAGCTGCGTCTGTCGCAACAGGCGTTGAGCGAAATTACCGGCGAATTTACCTCTGACGATCTGCTGGGCCGCATCTTCTCCAGTTTCTGCATCGGTAAGTAAGCGTCATTGGTAAGCATTGACTAACCCGCTATAGCGTTCTGTTATGGCGGTTTTTTTTGATTTCCCTAACCGCATCAACTCCGTAAATCCATACCCCGTTTTTCCTTTCAGGAAAACAGTATTGTCCAAATGGCAACTCGTACTCCCAGGCGTTAGCCACTATGCTGTACGCCATTCTTATTGCGAGGGTCCTATGGCACGCTTTCTTATCTGTAGTTTCGCGTTGGTACTGCTCTACCCATCCGGTATTGATATGTATCTGGTCGGCCTGCCGCGCATCGCTCAGGACCTCGGCGCCAGCGAGGCGCAGCTGCATATCGCCTTCTCGGTCTATTTGGCCGGCATGGCCGCCTCGATGCTGTTTGCCGGACGCGCGGCGGATAAATCCGGGCGCAAACCGGTGGCGATTTTCGGCGCCCTGACCTTCGTGCTGGCTTCGCTGCTGTGCTCGCAGGCGCACAACAGCGCGCATTTCCTGATCGGCCGCTTTATCCAGGGGATCGGCGCGGGAAGCTGCTACGTCGTCGCTTTTGCCGTCCTGCGCGATACGCTGGACGATCGCCGCCGCGCCAAAGTGCTATCGCTGCTTAACGGCATTACCTGCATCATTCCCGTTCTGGCGCCGGTGCTCGGCCACCTTATCATGCTGAAATATCCGTGGCAGAGCCTGTTCTACACCATGACCGTTATGGGAGTAACGGTTGGTTTACTGTCGGTGTTTATCCTGCGCGAGACGCGCCCGGCGGCGCATCCTCAAACAGATACGCAGCACAATAGCGCCGCGGAGTCGCTGCTGAACCGCTTTTTCCTCAGCCGTATTCTGATAACCACCCTCAGCGTCACCGCGATCCTCACCTATGTGAACGTCTCGCCGGTGCTGATGATGGAAGAGATGGGCTTTGACCGCGGAACCTATTCTATGGCGATGGCGCTAATGGCGATGGTCAGTATGGCCGTTTCTTTCTCCACGCCGTTTGCCCTGACGCTGTTTAAACCACGTACCCTGATGCTCACTTCGCAGGCTCTATTTCTTGCCGCAGGCGTGGTCCTGAGTCTCGCCGCCAGCCAGCCCATCACCATGGTGGGGCTGGGAATGATATGCGCAGGTTTCTCGGTCGGCTTTGGCGTCGCCATGAGCCAGGCGTTAGGGCCATTCACGTTGCGGGCTGGCGTCGCCAGCTCGGCGCTCGGTATCGCGCAGGTCTGCGGCTCTTCGCTGTGGATTTGGCTGGCGGCTATCATCGGGTTGAGCGCAATGAATATGCTGATCGGGATACTCATTGCCTGTAGCATAGTCAGCATTGTTCTGATACTGGTCGTCTCACCGGCGCGCGTGACGCAACATGATGAAGAAACCCCTGTCGAGTCTCGATCTTAACCTGCTGTTATGCCTGCAGCTTCTGACCCAGGAGCGCAGCGTCACCCGCACGGCAAAACGGATGAACGTTTCGCCGTCAGCGGTGAGCAAATCGCTGGCCAAGCTGCGCGCCTGGTTTGACGATCCGCTGTTCGTCAAAACGCCGCTGGGGCTGGCGCCGACGCCGTTAATGAGCAGCATGGAGCAGGATCTTGCCGACTGGATGCAGATGGGCAACCAGATCCTCGATAAGCCGCATCACACCATGCCCAGCGGCCTGAAGTTCGAACTGGCGGCGGAATCGCCGCTGCTGATGATCCTCTTCAACACCCTCTCTCAGCAAATTTATCAACGTTATCCACAGGCTCTGATCCGCCTGCGTAACTGGGACTACGATTCTCTGGATGCGATCATTCGCGGCGAGGTCGATATCGGTTTCTGCGGGCGAGAAACCCACCCGCGTTCGCGCGAACAGCTAAGCCAGCTACCGTGGTCTATCGATTTTGATGTTCTGTTTAGCGACTTACCGCAGGTGTGGCTGCGCGCCGATCACCCGGCGCTTGAAGAAGAATGGAATCTGGATGCTTTTCTGCGTTATCCGCATATCAATATCTGCTGGGAGCAGAGCGATACCTGGGCGCTGGATGACGTGCTGCATGACCTGGGCCACAAGCGCACCGTTGCCCTGACCTTGCCCGGCTTTGAGCAGTCGCTGTTTATGGCCGCGCAGCCGAATCACACCATGCTGGCGACCGCGCCGCGCTATTGTCAGCACTATAACCAGCAGCATCACCTGCCGCTGGTTTCGCGTCCGCTGCCGCTGGAGCCGCAGCTGCTGGAAAAAATGCGCGTGCCGTTCACCCTGCTGTGGCATAAGCGTAATAGCTATAATCCAAAGATCGTATGGCTCAGAGAGACCCTAAAACAGCTGTATTCCAACACCTTGTAGGCAAATTTGCCCACCTTCCTCACGTTGTTGCGCAAGAAATTGTAAAAGTCAGACGTTATCCCTTCTCAAGGCAGAATTTCCGCATTAAAACCTGGTCATTGTGAGCGATAATATCATTCACAATTTTTATCTCTGACCATTAATCACGGAGCGACGAATGGCAACGCATTTTGCAAGAGGGATACTGAACACCAGGGAGCCGCTATCGACGCGTTTGTCGGCGGCATGTCATCAATCCGCACGTAACCTACCTGAATACCGACAGAGCCGCTATCGCGCCTCGCGCTCACTGCTGGCTGAACTGATTTTTATGCTTTATGGCATTGGCGAACTGCCGGAAATCATCAGTGAACCCAATGGCCGGCCCGTATTTCGCGATCCTCACCTTCCCCGCTTTTCCATCTCCTATGCCGGAAATATCGTTGGCGTAGCGTTAACGACGGAAGGTGATTGCGGTCTGGATATGGAACTGCAGCACGCCTCGCGCGGCGTCCACCCGCTGCACGCCGCCGATCGCTATGTCTTCAATAGCAACGAGAATTTATGGATTAACATTCAGCACGATCCGGACGAAGCGCGCGCCCAACTGGTGGCGCTACGCCGCAGCGTGCTGAAGCTTACCGGTGAAGCCCCGGTGCGGGTACAGCTGCTGCCGGGATCCGGCCGCTTGCGTACCGCCGGCACGCAGTCGATCGAGGCAGTTTGTGACGCAGAAACGCTGCTGGTGTGGTCAATCGCCGTCACCCCGAACGTCGGCCCGCTGAAGGTCTGGGAATTCGATAGCAAAGAGGGCTGGCGCTGTCTTCCCGATGCGCAAACGCGAGCGAAAGAGACCGATGCGCGCCTGATGCGCTTCACCAGCCTACCGGTAGAAAAAGCATTCTCCCTCAACTGACCGGTTTAGCCGGCCATCATGATGCAAAGGAGCACTCATGTCTGATACGTTGAAAGTTGTTACGTTACTCGGAAGCCTGCGCAAAGGTTCTTTTAATGCCATGGTTGCGCGCACGCTGCCGGGTATTGCGCCTGCGGGCATGGAAATCTCCGCGCTGCCGTCGATTGGCGATATTCCGCTGTACGATGCCGATATCCAGCAGGAAGAGGGGTTCCCGCAGAGCCTGCAGGACATTGCCAAACAAATCCGCGAAGCGGACGGCGTGGTGATCGTCACTCCGGAATATAACTATTCCGTTCCGGGCGGCCTGAAGAACGCCATCGACTGGCTCTCGCGCCTGCCGGAACAGCCGCTTGCCGGTAAGCCGGTGCTGATCCAAACCAGCTCAATGGGCGCCATCGGCGGCGCGCGCTGTCAGTATCATCTGCGCCAGATTCTGGTCTTCCTTGATGCGATGGTCATGAACAAGCCGGAATTCATGGGCGGCGTGATTCAGAACAAAGTCGATCCACAAGCGGGTGAAGTGGTCGATCAGAGCACGCTGGACCATCTTCGCGGCCAGCTGACCGCCTTTGGCGATTATATTCAGCGAGTTAAAGCATAAAAAAAGCCCGGCAGCAATGCCGGGCCATTTCATCATGTACGCAGATTAGTGCGCATCGATAAAGACAATCTTCAGCACAAACAGCAGCGAGACAATAATCACGCACGGGCTGAGGTCGCGCAGGCGGCCGGTACCAATCTTCATCACACAGTAGGAGATAAAGCCCAGGGCGATACCTTCGGTGATCGAGAAGCTAAATGGCATCATCACCGCAGTGATAAACGCCGGTACCGCTTCCGTCAGGTCATCCCACTTCACGCGCGCCAGGCTTGAGGTCATCAGCACGCCAACGTAAATCAGCGCCCCGGCGGCAGCATAGGCCGGAACCATCCCCGCCAGCGGAGACAGGAAGATGACCAGCAGGAACAGGATACCGACGACAACGGCAGTCAGGCCGGTGCGCCCGCCAACGGAGACGCCAGAGGAGGATTCGATATAGGCCGTAACCGAAGAGGTGCCGATGAAAGAGCCGGCAACAGAGGAAACGCTATCGACGAACAGCGCCTGTTTCATGCGCGGGAATTTGCCCTGCGCATCGGCCAGCCCGGCTTTATCGGTGACGCCAATCAGCGTACCGGAGGAGTCGAACAGGTTAACCAGCATGAACGAGAAGATCACGCCCGCCAGGCCCAGGTTCAGCGAACCGGCCAGATCGACCTGACCCACAACCGAGGTCACGCTTGGCGGCGCGGAGACGATGCCGGTGTAGTGCACATCACCCAGCATCCAGCCCAGCAGAGTGGTGACAACGATGGAAACCAGTACGGCGGCATGAATATTACGCGATGCCAGGATAGCGATAATAAAGAACCCCAGTACGCCCAGCAGCACGCTGTGGGAAGTCAGGTTACCGATGCTGACCAGCGTGTCCTGGTTGGCGACGATAACGCCGGCGTTCTTCAGGCCCATCATACCGATAAACAGGCCGATACCGCTGGTGATCCCCACGCGCAGGCTCACCGGGATATTGGCAATCATCCAGTAGCGTACGCGGAAGATAGTCAGCAGCAGCAGGCCGACGGCGCCCCAGAAGATCGCGCCCATCCCCACCTGCCACGGCAGGCCCATCGCCTGTACCACCACAAAGGCAAAGAAAGCATTCAGACCCATCGCCGGCGCCAGCGCCACCGGCAGATTCGCGAACAGGCCCATCAGGATGCTGCCAAAAGCCGCGATCAAACAGGTGGTCACAAAGACAGCGCTGGTATCCATACCCGCCACGCCAAGAATTTGTGGGTTCACGAAGACGATGTAGACCATCGTCAGGAAGGTGGTGAAACCGGCGATCGCTTCAGTGCGCACCGTGGTGCCGTGCTCGCGCAGTTTAAATACGCGCTCCAGCAGACCCTGGCCAGAAGACTGGCTGGTTGGTTGTTGACTCATTATCGGTTTCCGAACGTAAAGGAGGGAAAATTCGACGCTATCCTATACCAAATTACGGCACCAGGCGCGGTTGTATGGTAATTTTTTTCATTTATTTTGCTTATACGGCAACGATTGCGTCGCGCCATTCAGCATTACGAAAACGTTAAACTTGTTAAATTTGGAAATAGTATGACCCAACCACAAGCAGTATTTTTCGATTGTGACGGCACCCTGGTCGATAGCGAAGTCATTTGCTCACGCGCCTACGTTCACATGTTCAAGGAATTCGGCATCACGCTGGATTTAGCCGAGATTTTTAAGCGCTTCAAGGGCGTTAAGCTGTACGAGATCATCGACACCATCAACGCGGAATACGGCGTTAATCTGCAAAAAGAGACTCTGGAGCCGGTTTACCGCGCTGAAGTCGCCCGTCTATTCGATAGCGAGCTGGAGGTGATTTCCGGGGCTGAGGCGCTGCTGAACGCGGTTAAAATCCCAATGTGCGTGGTCTCTAATGGCCCGGTCAGCAAAATGCAGCACTCGCTCGGTAGAACCCAGATGCTGCACCATTTCCCCGATCGCCTGTACAGCGGCTACGATATTCAGCGCTGGAAGCCGGACCCGGCGTTGATGTTCCACGCGGCAGAGGCCATGCAGGTAAAAGCCGAAAACTGCATCCTGGTGGATGACTCCAGCGCGGGCGCGCAGTCAGGGATCGCCGCCGGAATGGAGGTGTTTTATTTCTGCGCCGATCCGCACAACCAGCCGATCGATCATCCGAAAGTGACGACCTTTACCGATTTAGCAGAGCTACCGGCATTGTGGAAAGCGCGTGGCTGGGATATCACGCGTTAAGCTTCCGCCGTCGCTACGCGCGGCCGGGCGGCTTCGTACAACCTTGTCGCCCCGGCAGGCGTAGCGCAGCCATGTTTTATCACGCTGTTATCAACGGATTGTTATCAGCGTTCCCTGAACATCATTTAAACAGCTTCTGTACAAATTCCGCATAGGCCGGGCGCCAGACGTCCATTTCGTGATTCAGCCCAGGATACTGGTGGTAGTCGAATTTGATCTGCTGTTTTTCCAGCTCGCTTTTCAGGCCAGCAATATCTTTGCCGGTTACCGCATCTTTTTCGCCAACCACCAGCGTAAAGTTACGCAGCTGTTTATTGATGGCTTCGGGGTGGTTCAACTGCGCTTCTACGCCGTCATTCGGAACCGTGGTAGTGGTCACGCCGCTAAAAGTGGCAAGCCAGCCGAAACTCTCAAGATGATTCATCCCGGACACCAATGCCTGATAGCCGCCCTGCGACAGGCCAGCCAGCGCCCGACCATCAGCATCTTTCCGCACGTTAAATCGGGTATCGACCAGCGGAATAATGTCGTGCATCAACTCGTTGTCCGCGGCTTTCGCATTCAGCGGATAGAAGTTTTTACGCCGCTCTTGTGGTGGGAAGTTTTCCGCCATCGCTTGCGGAATGTCTGTTTCGGTATCCGGTACGACCACCAGCATCGGCTTGATTTTGCCCTCCGCCAGCAGGTTATCCATAATTTGCGGGATACGCCCCTGGTCGATGGCCGACAGGCCGCTGTCGCCAAAGCCGTGATAGAAATAAAGCACCGGCAGCGGATCGCTCTTGCCGCTATAACCCGGCGGCGTCCAGACATAGATACGGCGCTCTGAATTAAGCGCCGCCGAATGGTAAGTGACGGTACGCAGATCGCCGTGCGGGACCGCACGGTCATCAAGAATGCTGCCTGGCACGAGGATCAGGCTGGTGTTCACCTGACGCTGCGGCTTCTGATAGCGGCTGCCGGTATCCACGGAACGGAAGCCGTCTACGTCAAAGTAGTATTCATAAAGGTTGGCGACCAGCCGATCGCTTTGCCACGTCCAGACGCCCTGGGTATCTTTTGTCATATCATGTGAGACGAAAGTATCCGGCGTCGATCCCGTGACCACGGAAACGCGCTTTGCATCGGGTGCAAACAGCCGGAAGGTAATGCTGTTATCCGTATTCACCTGGGTAATGTACTGGCTGACGGGAATAGCAGCATCTGGCATCACAGGCAGCGGCGCGGCGTGAGCGGTAAAGACGGCGCCAGCCAGCGCCAGGGCGAAGTAAATTGCATGTCGTTTCATCTTGATTCCTTTTTGCGTTTTTTATCATCAGACACTGCAGGCCTTACCACCAAATTTCGGCCTGCGCGCCGACGGCGAATTGATCGTTCTTGCCATCTTCAAAAACAGCGGTGGTATTGTTAGCGGCCTTATCCAGGTCGATATCTTTGGCTTTAATATAGGTCGCGTAAAAGCGAATTTCCGGGCGCGAGGTCAGTAAACTGGTATTCACTTTAAAGGTATGGAATAACGTGGTCTTATAACCCGATTCATTAT
>CABUCP010000087.1 GCA_902490055.1 uncultured Klebsiella sp.
GAAGATTTTCTGCTTGATACCGAGTTTGCCCGCCGTCTGTACCATGACTATGCCAAAGATCAGCCAATTTTCGACTACCACTGCCACCTTCCGCCGCAGCAGGTTGCCGAAAATTACCGTTTTAAAAACCTGTATGACATCTGGCTGAAAGGCGATCACTACAAGTGGCGCGCGATGCGCACCAACGGCGTGGCCGAACGCCTGTGTACCGGCGATGCGTCTGACCGCGAGAAGTTTGATGCCTGGGCGGCAACCGTGCCTCATACCATTGGCAACCCGTTATACCACTGGACGCATTTAGAGCTGCGTCGTCCTTTTGGTATTACAGGTAAGTTGTTATCGCCGGCGACGGCAGATGAAATCTGGAACCAGTGCAACGATTTGCTGGCCCAGGAGTCGTTCTCCGCGCGCGGAATCATGAAGCAGATGAATGTGAAGATGGTCGGCACCACTGACGATCCGATCGATTCGCTGGAGCATCACGCGATTGTCGCCAAAGACAACTCCTTTGATATCAAAGTGCTGCCGAGCTGGCGCCCGGATAAAGCGTTTAACATCGAGCAGGCCACCTTTAACGACTACATGACGAAACTGGGTGAAGTGTCCGATACCGAGATTCGTCGTTTCGCCGACCTGCAAAGCGCGTTAACTAAGCGTCTGGATCATTTTGCCGCTCACGGCTGTAAAGTTTCCGACCACGCGTTGGACGTCGTGCTGTTTGCCGAAGCCAGCGATAGCCAGTTGGATAGCATCCTGGCGCGCCGCCTGGCGGGTGAAACGCTGAGCGAGCATGAAGTTGCGCAGTTCAAAACCGCGGTGCTGGTGTTCCTCGGCGCGGAATACGCCCGTCGCGGCTGGGTACAGCAGTACCATATCGGCGCGCTGCGTAACAACAACCTGCGTCAGTTCAAATTGTTAGGGCCGGATGTTGGCTTCGACTCTATCAACGACCGCCCGATGGCCGAAGAGCTGTCGAAGCTGTTGAGCAAACAGAACGAAGAAAATCTGCTGCCGAAAACCATTCTCTACTGCCTGAATCCGCGTGATAACGAAGTGCTGGGCACCATGATCGGTAACTTCCAGGGCGAAGGTATGCCGGGCAAAATGCAGTTCGGTTCCGGCTGGTGGTTCAATGACCAGAAAGACGGTATGGAACGTCAGATGACCCAACTGGCGCAGCTCGGCCTGCTGAGCCGCTTTGTCGGTATGCTGACCGACAGCCGCAGCTTCCTCTCCTACACGCGCCACGAATATTTCCGCCGCATTCTGTGCCAGATGATTGGCCGCTGGGTGGCTGCCGGTGAAGCGCCTGCGGATATCTCCTTGCTGGGTGAGATGGTGAAAAACATTTGCTTTAACAATGCGCGTGATTACTTCGCCATTGAATTGAACTAAGACCAGAGGTCGGTTGATATGCAATACATCAAAATCCATTCGCAGGATAACGTCGCGGTTGCGCTGGCGGATATGGCGGCAGGTACCGTGGTGACGATCGATAATGACTCCGTCACCCTCTGCCAGGACGTCGTTCGCGGTCATAAGTTCGCGCTGCGGGCCATTGCGAAGGGTGAAAACGTCATTAAGTACGGGTTGCCGATTGGCCATGCGCTGGCGGATATTGCGCCGGGCGAGCATGTTCATGCTCACAATACGCGTACCAATCTCAGCGACCTCGACGCGTATCGCTATCAACCTGACCTGGTTGAGCAACTGGCGCAGCCTGCGGATCGCGACGTCGAGATTTATCGTCGCGCCAGCGGCGAAGTCGGCGTACGTAACGAGCTGTGGATCCTGCCGACCGTTGGCTGCGTTAACGCCATGGCCCGTCAGATGCAGAATCGTTTTCTGAAAGAGACCAACGATGCCGAAGGTATCGACGGCGTTCACCTCTTCAGTCACACCTACGGCTGTTCGCAGCTCGGCGACGATCACATCAATACCCGTACCATGCTGCAAAATATGGTGCGACACCCAAATGCGGGCGCGGTGCTGGTGGTGGGGCTAGGCTGTGAAAACAACCAGGTTGATGCGTTTCGTGAAACCTTAGGTGAGTTCGATCCTCAACGCGTGCATTTTATGATTTGCCAGCATCAGGATGATGAAGTGGAGGCGGGGGTCGAACATCTTCACCAGTTGTATGAGGTGATGCGCCATGATAAACGCGAAGCGGGTAAACTGAGTGAGCTGAAGTTTGGCCTCGAATGCGGCGGCTCGGATGGCTTGTCCGGTATAACCGCTAACCCGATGTTGGGGCGTTTTTCTGACTATCTGATCGCTAACGGCGGTACCACCGTGCTGACCGAAGTGCCGGAAATGTTCGGCGCCGAACAGCTACTAATGAGCCACTGCCGGGATGAAGAGACTTTCGGCAAACTGGTCACCATGGTCAATGACTTCAAGCAGTACTTCATTGCCCATGACCAGCCGATCTACGAGAATCCATCGCCGGGCAACAAAGCCGGCGGTATCACTACCCTGGAGGATAAATCGCTTGGCTGTACGCAGAAAGCGGGCTCCAGCCAGGTGGTTGACGTTCTGCGCTACGGCGAGCGCTTGAAAGTACACGGTTTGAACCTGTTGAGCGCGCCGGGCAACGATGCGGTAGCGACCAGCGCGCTGGCCGGCGCCGGCTGCCATATGGTGCTGTTCAGCACCGGGCGCGGCACACCGTACGGCGGCTTCGTGCCGACGGTGAAAATCGCCACCAACAGCGAGCTGGCGGCGAAGAAAAAGCACTGGATCGATTTTGATGCCGGCCAACTGATCCACGGCAAAGCGATGCCGCAGGTTCTGGAGGAGTTTGTCGACCTGATCGTCGATATCGCCAACGGTAAGCAGACCTGCAACGAACGCAATGATTTCCGCGAGCTGGCTATTTTCAAAAGCGGCGTCACGCTGTAACGACAGCGGCCACCGCTGTGTTTGAAAGGTCAGACCATAGGTCGGATAAGCGTAGCGCCATCCGACAAAATTGAACTCTCCCCGGTGGCGCTTGCGCTTACCGGGGCTACCAACTGAGTGCCGGACCGTAGGTCGGATAAGCGTAGCGCCATCCGACAAAATTGAGCTCTCCCCGGTGGCGCTTGCGCTTACCGGGGCTACCAACCGAATGCCGGACCGTAGGTCGGATAAGCGTAGCGCCATCCGACAAAATTGAGCTCTCCCCGGTGGCGCTTGCGCTTACCGGGACTACCAACCGAATGCCGGACCGTAGGCCTGATAAGCGTAGCGCCATCAGGCAAAACGCTAACTACGCAGGGCGTTCTTCGCCAGCTGTTCGTCTTCAGCCATACAGGCCGCGGCGGTGAACAGCGCATCGGTTGAAGAGTTAAGCGCCGTCTCGCAGGAGTCCTGCAGCACGCCGATAATAAAGCCGACGGCAACGACCTGCATGGCGACATCGTTCGGAATACCGAACATGTTACAGGCCAGCGGGATCAGCAGCAGCGAACCACCCGCCACCCCGGAAGCGCCGCAGGCGCACAGCGAAGCCACCACGCTAAGCAGCAGCGCGGTCGGCAGATCCACCGGAATATTCAGCGTATTTACTGCCGCCAGCGTCAGCACGGTGATCGTGATCGCCGCCCCCGCCATATTGATGGTCGCCCCCAGCGGGATGGAAACCGAGTAGGTATCGCGATCCAGATTCAGCTTTTCGCACAATGCCATATTCACCGGAATGTTGGCGGCGGAGCTGCGGGTAAAGAAGGCGTAGACGCCGCTTTCGCGCAGGCAGGTCAGGACCAGCGGATATGGGTTGCGACGGATTTTCCAGAATACCAGCAGCGGGTTAATCACCAGCGCCACCAGCAGCATGCAGCCGACCAGTACCAGCAGCAGCTGGGCGTAGCCCCATAGGGTATCGAAACCGGTGGTGGCCAGCGTCGAAGAGACCAGGCCAAAGATACCGAGCGGCGCAAAGCGAATCACCACTTTGACGATAAAGGTCACCGCGTGTGAGACGTCGTTAATCAGGTTTTTGGTGGTGTCATTGCCGTGGCGTAGCGCGAAGCCAAGGCCCACCGCCCACACCAGAATGCCGATATAGTTGGCGTTCAGCAGCGCATCGATAGGGTTAGACACCATGCTCATCAGCAGCCCGCGCAGGACTTCGACAATGCCTGACGGCGGAGTAATGCTGTCCGCCGCGCTGGTCAGATGCAGCGTGGAAGGGAAAACAAAGCTAAACAGTACCGCGGTTAACGCGGCGGCAAAGGTACCCAGCAGATAGAGAAACAGGATCGGGCGAATACTGGTTTTTTGTCCGTGCTGGTGATTGGCGATCGACGCCATGACCAGCATTAATACCAGCACCGGCGCCACGGCTTTCAGCGCGCCGACGAACAGCGTTCCCAGCAGGCCTACGGCAATAGCCGCTGGTTTTGATACCAGCGCCAGCAGTACGCCAAGTACCAGACCCAGCAGGATTTGTTTCACCAGACTGCCCTGCGCCAGGCGCTGTAGCAGCCCTGATGGGCGGGTTTGTGTTGTCATAAATCATTCCTTCCAGTGATGTAGCGGTCCATCCCGGAGACGTATTATTTGTTACGTTTATGTCCGGATGTAAATGAATGTTTGCATGGTCGAGTATACGGAAAGAACGCCAGCGCGGAAGCGTAATCTACTGTTTCTTGCACGCCGATCTTGTTTTTTAACTATGTGTTAACGTTTTTGTGACATAGATAGAGGTTATGCGCGGGGAACCCGAAGCGCTGAAGCGCGTCCCGGCCGGATACGCGATATCTGGCCGGGAACAGGCGGTTATTGCAGCTGTTTCTTCTTATCGTTCTGTTTGTTGACCCAGGCGTTAATCAGCAGCGTTGCTGCCAGAATACCGCCCACCACGCCGAGCGAAATCGCGATCGGAATGTGGTAGAAATCGACAATCAACATCTTGATACCGATAAAGACCAGGATCACCGACAGGCCGTACTTGAGCATCGAGAAGCGCTCGGCAACGCCCGCCAGCAGGAAGTACATCGCGCGCAGGCCGAGAATCGCGAACAGGTTAGAGGTCAGCACGATAAACGGGTCGGTGGTCACCGCGAAGATAGCGGGGATGCTATCAACGGCGAAAATCACGTCGCTCAGTTCAACCAGAATCAGCACCAGCAGCAGCGGCGTAGCGAATAGCACGCCATTTTTACGGGTGAAGAAGCGCTCGCTTTCAATTTTATCGGTCATGCGCAGATGGCTGCGGATCCAGCGTACCAGCGGCTTATCGCCAATACCGGAATCATCTTCTTTCGCCAGCGCCATTTTTACCCCGGTAAACAGCAGGAACGCGCCGAACACGTACAGGAGCCATTCGAACTGCGAAATCAGCCAGCTGCCGGTGAAGATCATAATGGTACGCAGGACAATCGCCCCAAGAACGCCATACACCAGCACCCGGCGCTGTAGCGCAGGCGGTACGGCGAAGTAGCTGAACAGCATCAACCAGACGAAGACGTTATCGACCGCCAGTGATTTTTCAATGAGGTAACCGGTGAGGAAAGCTAACGCCTGTGGATCAGCGACGGCGCGGCCCTGCGTTTGCACGAGATACCACCAAAACGCGGCGTTAAACAGCAGGGAGAGGGTGACCCACAGAATGGACCAACCGGCGGCCTGCTTCATGGTCATGGTATGCGCACCGCGCCTTCCCTGAAGCAGTAAATCGATCGCCAGCATGATGACCACGACTACAGCGAATCCGCCCCATAACAACGGCGTGCCGACACTATTCATTGCGTTATTCCTTACATAAAAACAAAACGGCTGTCGTCGGAAGACGGCAGCCGCTGCGCTTTTATGCATAGACCTCGCCTTCCGGCAAGGTCTCACTTACAACAAGACAGGATCGGGATCCTTGGTCTTGTTGCCCGGCGACCGGATGCGGTTTTGCACGCATCGTAATGACGATCGACCGGCCAGGAAGTTACTCCCCTTTGCGAGTAACAAAATATTACAAGTTATAAATGGCGTCAATGGTGGTCGATGGCTCATTTACACTCCTTTACGCGATATACCCGTCATACTTCAAGCTGCAGGTGCGTTGGCTGCGTGCAACTTGAATTATTTAGGGTACAGGTTGAGTATCCGCCGGGAAGACCACGCCGGTCTGGCGACGGATCTCGCTGAGCAGTTTTGCCGTAATGCGGCTGACCTCTAGCCCCGGATGAGCGACGTCGTTGGTTTCTACCAGCCGCGCGAACGCTTCCGCTTCATACAGCATAGTATTGATGTGCTGCGGCTGGGTGAGATCCTGCGCTTTGCCGCCGCGTGGAATAAAGGCCACCTTCTGGCACTCGGAGATTTTTTCGATCACCAGCGCGCCATCTTCACCCTGAATTTCGCTGGGGATCGTGGAATCACTGACCTTCGAGTGGTGCAGGGTGACGTCGAAGTCGCCGTAACTCAGTACCACAGTGCCCTGGCCATCGACGCCGCTTGTCAGCAGGCTCGCGCTGGCATGAACCGCGCGCGGCTCGCCCCACAGCGCCACCGCTGAAGCGAGGCAGTAAAAGCCGATGTCCATAATCGAGCCGTTGGAAAAGGCCGGGTTGAAAGTGTTTGGGTTTTCGCCGTCGAGATAGCGCTGGTAGCGCGAAGAGTACTGGCAGTAGTTAATAAAGGCTTTGCGCAGTTTGCCCACTTTGCCGAGCGCTTCCCGCAGCAGCAGAAAGTTTGGCAGGCTGGCGGTTTTGAAGGCTTCAAACAGCACCACGTTATTTTCTTTGGCCGCCGCGATCGCTGCTTCGACTTCCTGCAGGTTCGATGCCAGCGGTTTTTCGCAAATCACGTGCTTTTTATGGTTCAGAAACAGGCGGGTTTGCGGAAAGTGCAACGAGTTCGGGCTGGCAATATAGACCGCGTCAACGTCCGGGCTCTGCGCCAGCTCATCGAGTGAGGTAAATAGATGTTCGACCGGATAGTCATTAGCGAAAGCTTGCGCCTGTTCAAGGCTGCGGGAATAAATCGCGGTGAGTTTAAATTTACCGGTTTCATGGGCGGCATCGACAAACTGCTTAGTAATCCAGTTTGTGCCAACAACTGCGAAACGTATCATAAACGTTGACGAACTCCGTTAAAGGGAACCTTTCGTCACTCTAGCACGCCATGATGACAAAACGAGTGCGCTATCACGCAGAACGGTTTAACGAAAGGTGCGTCAGCCACAAGCGGGTATCAAACTCTAACTGGTGGTACTGCGGCTCCATATGACAGCACAGCTGATAGAAGGCTTTGTTGTGATCCTTCTCTTTTAAATGCGCCAGTTCATGAACCACGATCATCCGCAGAAAGGCTTCCGGCGCGTCGCGAAATACCGTCGCCACGCGAATTTCCGCTTTGGCTTTGAGTTTGCCGCCCTGGACGCGGGAAATGGCGGTATGCAGGCCGAGCGCATTCTTCAGTACGTGGATCTTATTGTCGTACATCACCTTATTAATTGGCGCCGCCCCGCGCAGATAGCGGGCCTTTAAATCCTGGGTGTACTGATATAACGCCTTATCGCTGTTGACGTCGTGCCCCTGCGGATAGCGCTTTTGCAGCACCTCGCCGAGACGGTCTTGCTCGATTAAGGTTGTCACCTGCGATAGCAGAGATTCGGGGTAGCCCTGGAGATACGGTAGCGTGCTCATAGCGGTGAGTCAGTATGGGTCGTGATAATGGAAGGGGAATTCTAGCATCCCACGCCTGTAGGATGCCAGAAAGGGGAGGGTTACTCGATTAGCGCATCCTCGACCGCACGGTAGCTGAAGCTGTCAAACCAGGCCTGCTGGCGATGCAGCATGCTATCGACGCAGGCCATGCCGACGAAGGCGCCGGTAAATTCGCCGTACTGGCTGTGTTCATCGGAGAAACGCGAGGTGTCATACGCGGCGCCAATATTTTGAAATCGCTGGCCATCGGGAGACCAGGAGCATTGCGTTTCACGGCCGTTAAGCGTGAGGCGTAAGGAAATTTCGCCGTCGCCGAGCGGGATTTTCTGCGGGTCGTCATAGCGCGTGCCGTTATCCAGATAGATAAGCGCCAGTACTGGGCCGCCAAGGGCCTCATCCCAGGTTTTGTGCAGATAAAGATAATTCATGTTGTCGTAATAGAGCGCCAGCCCGGCGCTGTGCTGATAAAGCTCCGCGGTAAATTCCAACTGACAGGTGATTTGCGCATACACCGAGGTCAGCTTTCTCGCCACCAGGCTGACCTTATTGAGCGAACTCAGCGACTCCTGACCGCGGAGCGCCAGATAGCCCGGTTTGCAGGTTAAGCTGGTGAAGCGGCGGAAATCGATTCGCGGCGTGTAAAAGGCGTTATCGAGAACCGGTGCATCGAAATCGTCACGCTCTGGCTTTTCGGCAAATGGGTGAGGTGGTAAGCGGGAGGCTTCGACCTGGTGCTGCGCCAGGTTACCGCCGGCGGCCAGCCGCAGCCAGCCATCATCGCTCCAGTACATCTTTTGGATGGCCGTCTCCCGGCCCAGCGTACAGCGCTGCACCTCGCGAAAAGGGCGGCTACATAGGTGGGTAAGCCACACCTCGCCGCCGGGGGTTTCCACATAGCTGCCGTGACCGGCTTTTTGCAGATAGGTTTCCGGATTGAAGTAGTGGGTTTTCAGGTGCCAGGCGTCATGGCGTTCGTTGAAGTTTTGCGCACAGGAGGTCAGGATCGGGTTTAGCGGATCCCCTTCATACGGGCCGGCGACCTGTGAGGCGCGCGCCATGGTGACCGCGTGGCCGTAGCCGGTGCCGCCCTCCGCCGTCATCAGATAATAGTACTCGCCACGGCGGGTCAGGTGCGGCGCTTCGAGGCAGCCGCGGTCGGTGCCGCCGCGCCAGATGCGCTGCGGATAGCCGACGACGCTTTTCGTTTGCGGTGAGTACTCGACCAGGCAAATCGCGCCGGGTTTTTCATATTCGGGGCGTGTTTCCCACTCCAGAGAGACTACCCATTTTCGCCCATCATGGTCGTGCAGAATAGAGGCGTCAAAACCGGCGGAGTGTAAATAAACCGGCTCGCTCCACGGACCGGTTATTTCACTGGCGGTAATCAGGTAATTATCGACGTCGAAATAGCGTGAGTTCATTGAATTCATCACGCCATAAATGACATAAAATAATTTTTCTTCTTCACACCAGGTAAGGCTCGGCGCCCAGATGCCTTTCGCCGAGGGCAATTTTTTTAAATCAGGATTATTATCGTCAGTCAGTACGTGGGTAAGCAATTGCCAGTGCTGCAAATCTTTTG
>CABUCP010000088.1 GCA_902490055.1 uncultured Klebsiella sp.
TGGAACCCATCATGAACCAGAAATATATGATTTATATGTACCTGCTGAAGGCCAGAACCTTCATCGCCCTGCTGCTGGTTATCGCGTTCTTCAGCGTGATGGTACCGAACTTCCTGACCGCCTCGAACCTGCTGATCATGACCCAGCACGTGGCGATTACCGGCCTGCTGGCCATCGGGATGACGCTGGTGATCCTCACCGGCGGCATTGACCTTTCCGTCGGCGCGGTGGCGGGGATCTGCGGCATGGTCGCGGGCGCGCTGCTCACCAACGGCCTACCGCTGTGGAACGGCGACATCATCTTCTTTAACGTCCCCGAGGTTATCCTCTGCGTTGCGGTCTTCGGCGTGCTGGTTGGGCTGGTTAACGGCGCGGTGATTACCCGCTTCGGCGTCGCGCCGTTCATCTGCACCCTCGGGATGATGTACGTTGCTCGCGGCTCCGCCCTGCTGTTCAACAATGGCAGCACCTACCCGAACCTCAACGGCATGGAAGCGCTGGGCAACACCGGCTTCGCCACGCTGGGTTCCGGCACCCTGCTCGGTATTTACCTGCCAATTTGGCTGATGATCGGCTTCCTGATTCTGGGCTACTGGCTGACTACCAAAACGCCGCTCGGCCGCTATATCTATGCCATCGGCGGCAATGAATCCGCCGCGCGCCTCGCCGGCGTGCCGATCGTCAAAGCGACGATTTTCGTCTATGCCTTCTCCGGCCTGTGCGCCGCCTTCGTCGGCTTAATCGTCGCTTCGCAGCTGCAAACCGCGCACCCGATGACCGGCAACATGTTTGAAATGGACGCCATCGGCGCCACCGTGCTCGGTGGTACCGCGCTGGCGGGAGGCCGCGGCCGGGTGACCGGCTCGATTATCGGCGCCTTCGTGATCGTCTTCCTTGCCGACGGCATGGTAATGATGGGCGTTAGCGACTTCTGGCAGATGGTGATTAAAGGCCTGGTCATCGTCACCGCCGTCGTTGTCGACCAGTTCCAGCAGAAGCTGCAGAACAAAGTCATCCTGATGCGCCGCCATGAAGAGAAGCTGGCCGCCATCCCGCCGAACGGCGCAACCTCCAGCTAACCGGTAACCGTATTCACTTATTCCGCCGGGCCTGGCGCCCGGCTTATCGAAAGGGAAAAAATATGCAACGAGATTTCCACAACAAAACGGTCGTGATCACCGGCGCTTGCCGCGGCATTGGCGCAGGCATTGCGGAGCGCTTTGCCCGCGACGGCGCTAAGCTGGTGATGGTCTCCAACGCCGAGCGCGTTCATGAGACCGCCGAAACGCTGCGTCAGCGCTATCAGGCTGATATTTTATCGCTGCAGGTCGATGTCACCGACGAAGCGCAGGTACAGTCGCTGTATGAGCAGGCCGCCGCGCGCTTCGGCACCATTGACGTCTCCATTCAGAACGCCGGGGTGATCACTATCGATTACTACGACCGGATGCCGAAAGCGGATTTTGAAAAAGTGCTCGCAGTTAACACCACCGGCGTGTGGCTGTGCTGCCGCGAGGCCGCTAAATACATGGTGAAACAGAACCACGGTAGCCTGATTAACACCTCTTCCGGCCAGGGTCGTCAGGGCTTTATCTACACGCCGCACTACGCCGCCAGCAAGATGGGCGTGATCGGCATTACCCAAAGTCTGGCCCATGAACTGGCGCCGTGGAACATCACGGTTAACGCCTTCTGCCCGGGCATTATTGAAAGCGAAATGTGGGATTACAACGATCGCGTGTGGGGGGAAATTCTCAGCACCGAGCAGAAACGCTACGGCAAAGGCGAACTAATGGCGGAGTGGGTCGAAGGGATCCCGATGAAACGCGCCGGTAAGCCGGAAGACGTGGCCGGGCTGGTCGCCTTCCTCGCCTCCGACGACGCACGTTATCTCACCGGGCAGACCATCAATATTGATGGCGGTTTGATTATGTCGTAACCCCCGCAGGTTAGCGGGCCCCATCGCCCGAATAAGGCGTCCCGCATTGGCGCCACCACTCCGGGACGGCCCCCGGTGGCGCTTCGCTTACCGGGGCTACGTAACACCGCCGAAGGGTAGCCCGGATAAGGCGCTACGCGCCGCCATCCGGGAAACCGGGCTCCCGATGTTCGACACTATATTGAAGAGAGTAATCACTATGATCGGCAAAGACTTTGCACAGCAGTTGTTTAACCTGCAGGACCGCGTCGCCTTCGTGACCGGCGCCGGCAGCGGCATCGGCCAAACTATCGCCTGCGGTCTCGCCAGCGCCGGGGCCAGGGTGGTCTGTTTCGATCTTCGCGACGACGGCGGGCTGGCGCAAACGGTCAGCCATATTGAATCCATCGGCGGCCAGGCCTGTTCTTATACCGGCGATGTCCGCCAGCTTGCCGACCTGCGCGCCGCCGTTGCGCTGGCGAAAAGCCGCTTTGGCCGCCTCGATATCGCCGTCAACGCCGCCGGCATCGCCAACGCTAATCCGGCGCTGGAGATGGAAAGCGAACAGTGGCAGCGGGTTATCGATATCAACCTCACCGGCGTGTGGAACTCCTGCAAAGCAGAAGCGGAATTGATGCAGGAGTCCGGCGGCGGGTCGATTATCAATATCGCGTCGATGTCGGGGATTATCGTTAACCGCGGCCTCGACCAGGCGCATTACAACTGTTCCAAAGCCGGCGTTATCCACCTGTCAAAAAGCCTGGCCATGGAATGGGTTGGCAAAGGGATCCGCGTCAACTCCATCAGCCCCGGCTATACCGCCACGCCGATGAACACCCGCCCGGAAATGGTGCATCAGACCCGCGAGTTTGAAAGCCAGACCCCCATGCAGCGGATGGCGAAGGTAGAAGAGATGGCCGGCCCGGCGCTGTTCCTCGCCAGCGATGCCGCCTCGTTCTGTACCGGCGTTGACCTGGTGGTCGATGGCGGGTTTGTGTGTTGGTAAAACAGATTTTGCCCTCAGCATGACCGATGAAAAGCGGGGATAATCCCCCCCGCTTTTGACCTTCCCCTTCGAACCTCTTTCACGGTCCTTTAAAAGACTCAACATCATTTAAAAATTATCAACTTAACGTCGTTTTCCTGCCGCCCTCGCCAGCCCGTTCTCGGCGAAAAAATTCAGTAAATACAACGTTGCGCGAACCGTTCTCAGCCAATTATTTGTCCAATTTTAGCCAACATATTCCAACCGTTGCCGGGTTGAATCATTAAGATGCGTTGACCTTAAAAGCCCTCTGCGCATGTCCGCAGACCCTCTTGCGGCCTTTTATCCGTATCTTCAATGGAGCCCCTATGGTGCCCAACCTTAATGGCGAAAATCGTCGTTTGCGCTCGCGCCTGCTGTGGTGTCGAGCCATCACCGCTGTGCTACTCATCTCCGCTGGCACAGGTTACGTTGCGCTGCCGCCCTCGGCGGCAATGAGCTCATGGTTACCCCTGACGCGCCTGTTGGTTGCCGCCCTGCTGCTGGCCTTCGCGGTGATTGAAAATGCCCTGCGTCAACTACCTCCGGCCGCCAAAAAACCGGGCAAACGACGCTGGATAATCGTCCTGCCGCCGCGGGCGGCAAAATGGACCGCTCACCTGACGCAGCTGGCGTTAACCGCCCTATGCGCCGGCCTGGCGATAGACGTTGTCAGCATGAATTTCACTGCCAGCGGCAGTATGGTCGCTATCAACAGCGGGCTGATTCCTGTGGCCATCGTCCTGACGCTGCTGTGCTTTGCGCTGCTGGTCGGCGAACGAATGCTCAGCTTTCGGACCATTCGCCACTGGCCGTATCAGAGCGCCTGCGTTGGGCTACTACGCGCATTATTAAGCCTTGGCGTATTAAGCGTGATAACGCTGGCGGTCTCGAGCTTCGCCCTCACGCCGGCAGGATGGCTGGTTGAACTTGCCAGCGCCATCATCGTGCTGATTGCCGCTGAATTTTTGCTCCGCACGCTGGCCGCCGCGCTGGTTGCGCCCTCAGCCGATAACGCGCCGCCGTTTCTCAGCCAGAGTCTGCTGGCAGAACTGTATCGCTGGCCGCCACGCCCGCTACTGCTGATGCGCAAGAAAATTCAGCGCCATTTTGGCGTCGATATTGGCAAGGTTCAGGCATTCAGTCTGATGGGACAGATCTTCTTCCCGGTACTGTTCGGCGCCGCATTTATCGGCTGGCTGATTAGCGGTATTCATGAAGTCTCGCTACAGCAGCGCGGCGTTTACGAACGTTTTGGCCGCCCGGTTGAGGTGCTGGCGCCAGGGCTGCACGTCGGCCTGCCATGGCCATTTGGCCGCGTTGTGGCGGTGGATTACGGCGCGATTCATGAACTGACGCTAAGCGAGGCGCAACCGGCGCAGGCCCAGCCAACGCCCGCCGCCAACGCCGCCCCTGTTGATCTGGTGGAAGGCCCGGCGCCGCAGAGTAGCTGGCGGCTGTGGGATAAAAGCCACGCCACCGATCAAGCGCAGGTTATCGCCAGCGCCATGGGCGACAAACAGAGCTTCCAGGTAGTTAACATGGACATTCGCCTGATTTGGCGCGTCGGCATGCGCGACGCCGATGCGTTGAATAGTCTGTATCAAACGGATTCGCTGCCCATCACTATTCAGCGTATCGCCCGCCAGGTGCTGACGCAGTACTTTGCCCATCAGCAGCTGGATATGTTGCTCAATGAACAGCGTTCGACCATGGCTCATGAGCTCAATCAGCAGATCCAACAGCGGCTGTCGCAGCTCCATATCGGTGTCGAACTGCTCTCCACGCGCATTGAGTCGATCCATCCGCCGGCCGGCGCGGCCAACGCCTATCACGCCGTGCAGGCGGCGCAGATTAAAGCCAACGCGCAGATCGCTCGCGAGCGCGGCTATGCCGCGGTGGTCGGCAACCAATCGCAACAAAAAGCCACGACCGCCATTGCAGCCGCCAGCGCCACAGCGAATGAATTGCAGGCGCGGGCCAACAACGCGCTGACGCGCTATAGCGCCGAGCATGATGCCTGGGCTATCAACCCGGAAGCGTTCATCAACGAACGCCGCTACCAAATCATGAGCCAGGCACTCTCGCATACGCCGCTGCTGATCATCGACAGCAAGGTCGCCGGGCAACACCCACCGATGCTCGATTTGCGTCAATTTTCTCCTTCAGCGCAATAGCACTGATTTTTAAAGGCCAGCGCAATATGAAAATTCATACTATTACTACCCCTGCGACCAGCGGCAAAGTGGGCCTGACGCCCGCCGCGCAGCAGCCTCTCAAGCCACGCGCCGCCAAACGCTGGCTGCGTTATAGCGTCGCCGGCCTGCTGGTGATTCTGGCGTTATTAACCGCCTGCCTGGTGCAGGTTCATGCCGGTAGCGCGACGATCATCACCCGCTTCGGTAGCCCGGTACGCGTCCTGTTGCAGCCCGGCCTGGCCTGGCGTCTGCCGGCGCCGTTTGAAACGCCGCTGGAAGTGGATTTACGCAGCCGTTCAACCTCCAGCGGTCTGCAGGATGTCGGGACCCGCGACGGCCTGCGCGTACTGGTACAGGCGTGGGCTATCTGGAAAGTCAGCCCGGACCAGCCGCACGTACTGCGCTTTATCCGCGCGGTACAAAACCAGCCGGATGAGGCGGCGCGGCAGATCCGTACCTTTATCGGCTCGGCGCTGGAAACCACCACCAGCAGCTATGCGCTGGCCGATATCGTCAATACCGACGGCAAACAGGTGAAAATTGCCCAACTGGAAAAACAGATTGAGGATCAACTGAAAGCCCAGTTGCTGAATAGCTACGGTATTGAACTGGTACAGGTCGGAATTGAACGGCTGACGCTGCCGGCGGTCACCCTCAATGCGACCGTTGACCGCATGCGCGCCGAACGTGAAACCATCGCCACCGAGCGCACTGCGGAAGGTAACCGCCAGGCGGCGGAGATCCGCTCGAAGGCCGATCGCGATGCCCGTATCACCGAGGCCGATGCCTCCGTCAAGGCGGCAACAATCACCGCCCAGGCACAAAAAGACTCAGCGGCGATTTACGCCAAAGCTTATGCGCTCGACCCGCAGCTGTACAACCTGCTGCGCTCGCTCGATACCCTGAACGCGGTGGTTAACAAAAGCACGCGTATCGTGTTGAGCACCGATTCCGCGCCGTTTACGTCATTGGTGAAAAAGCCCGATGATGCGGCTAAGGCGGCGCAATGAGAAAACCCGCCATCGGATCCAGCCCCTGGGGGCAATCCTACCGCATCGCCTTTTTCGGCCTGTATGGCGCCACGCTGCTGGCGGCGCTGGCGTGGCTGTTCTCCAGCTTTCATCAGATCGCGCCGGATAGCCAGGCGGTGGTATTCCGTTTCGGCAACCCGGTTGCCGTTCAACACTCCGGCGTGCTCTTCGCCTGGCCTAAACCAGTCGACCGCGTCGAGGTGATCCCAGGCCCGGCACGGATCCTCCAGCACGATGTCGTGGCGCTGAAGCGTAGCGAACAATTAAAGCCGCTGAGTAGCGAGCAAATGGCCAGCGACGCCGGCGCAGGCGCCGGCTATCTGCTGACCGGCGATGCTGGCGTGGTGCAGCTCAATATGCAGATTTTCTTCCGCATCAGCGATCCGCTGCGCTACGTGCTGCAGCGCGATCACATTAATGCCCTGCTCGACCGTCTGGCGGCGCGCGCCGCGACGCGGGTCTCCGCCGGTCGCGATCTCGATACCATTCTCGTCGCCCGCCCGGAAACGCTGAGCAATGACAGCCATGCGGCCGAGGAGCGCGCGCGGCTACGTAGCGATCTGAAACAGGTGATAGAACGCGATCTCCGGCGCCTGAACCATAGCGCTAACGGTCCGGGGATTACCATTGAACGCGTGGATGTCTCTTCGGCCCTGCCGCAGGACGCAGTGGCCGCCTTTAATTCAGTGCTGACCGCCAGCCAACAGGCAGAGCGCGATATCGCCCAGGCGCAAAACGACGCCACCCTCCGATTGCAAAAATCGCAACAGCAAGCGGACCGCTTGATCCAGCAGGCCGAGGCTGCCAGCCGCGAAACCCGCGCCCAGGCGGAAGTGGCGACGCAGACTATCAGCAAGTTGGCGCAGGCCCGCGCCGACGGCAGCGATGCCGGAATGCTGTCTCGCCTGTGGCGGGAAAAAATCTCCGCGGTGCTCTCTCACGCCGGCGCCGTGGTGACCGTCAATCCGCAGGACAACAGCCAGTTAATTTTGCCGGGCCCGGCGTCGCAGTCAGGCTCTAACCAGTCGATGCAGCTTTACGGGAGTATTCCATGAGCCATCAATGCAGCCACGGACACGTCCATATTCATCCTGACTTCAGCCAGGCCCTGCTGACCCCTGAGGAGCGCCGGCGGATGGCACTACAGCTGACGCTGGCGATGTCCACCATCGGGCTGATTTTACTCAGCCTGCTATGGCGCTCTCTGGCGCCGCAGCAGCCGGCGATAAGCGATCTGCTGGCCGGCGTCGCCTGGCTTATCGTCGCCATTCCGGTGTTCCGCGCCGGATGGCACAGCCTCCGTCACCCGGATCTTCATGGCGTCACCGACCTGCTGGTGGTGCTGGCGATGCTTGGCGCCTGGGCGCTGGGGGATTTGGTCACCGCCGCGCTGCTACCGGTACTGATGATCTTCGGCCATATTCTGGAAGAACGCAGCGTGATGGGCACCCGCCAGGCCATTGCCGGGCTGACCAAACTAACTCAGAGCAAAGCGCGACGCCTGAAGGAAGACGGCACGCTGGAAGAGATTAACAGCCAGGCGATCCGTCAGGGCGATGTGGTGGAGATCCGCGCCGGCGACAAAGTCCCGGCGGATGGCAAAATCCTCAGCGGTTACGCCAGTCTCGACGTCGCCTCGATTACCGGTGAATCGGTGCCGCAGGAAGCAGGCCCCGGTAGCATGATTTTCGGCGGCGCGATCAACCTTAATGGCCTGCTGCGCATGCAGGTAACGCACACCGGCGAGCAATCGACGCTTGGCAAAGTGATTGCGTTGATGAAAGACGCCGAGCAGGCCAAACCGCCGATCACCCGCCTGCTGGAACGCTATGCCTCGCATTATCTGATTCTGGTGCTGTTAATCGCCGCCAGTACCTGGTTTTTAACTTACGATAGCCAGGCAATGTTGGCGGTACTGGTCGCCGCCTGCCCGTGCGCGCTGGTGCTCTCCGCTCCGGCGACCGCCATGGCGGGCGTGGCGGTCGCCGCGCGTCACGGCATCCTGATCCGCAACGCCGCCTTTCTTGAAGAGCTGGCCGACGTTGACGCATTAATTATTGATAAAACCGGTACCCTGACGCAGGGGCGCTTGCGGCTGGTCGACTCGCAACTGGCCGAGGGCGAGGAGTACGATCGCGTCCTGCAGCTTGCCGCCGCGCTGGGCGCGACCAGCAGCCATCCGGTGAGTCACGCGCTGGCGGAATACGCCGCAGCCGACAGCAATATTGTCGTTGAACAAGCTGAAGAGAAACAGGGCATGGGCATTGTCGCGCAGACCGCCAACGGCACCGCGCTGCTGGGACGGGCCGATCTCTTCGCCGACTACGCAATTACGCCGCTTGAGCAGCCCGATCACGCCGGGCCGCTGGTCGGCGTCGCCCTCAACGGCAGGTTCCTCGGCTGGCTGCTGCTGGCGGATACGCTGCGCCCGGAAGCCGCGCAGGCGCTACAGGAGCTACAGGCGCTGGGAATCAACAAACAGCTGTTATTAACCGGCGATCGTCTGCCAGCAGCGCGCAGGGTTGCCCACACGCTGGGTATCCAGGACGTTATCGCCCACGCGCTACCGGCAACCAAGCTGCAGCAGGTACAAAAATCGGTTGCTGAAGGCTGGCGTCCTCTGGTGGTCGGCGATGGGATCAACGATGCGCTGGCGCTGAAGGCCGGCGCCGTCGGCATGGCGATGGGAGCCAACGGCGCCGATATCGCGCTGGTTTCCGCTGACGTGGTGCTGACCGCCAGCGATTTAACCCGCCTGCCCTGCGCTATCCGCCTGAGCCGCAAATGCCGACGCACATTAATGGTGAACGTGATTATCGGTATCGGCTGGACTATCGCTATTGTCGCCGCCGCCGCGCTCGGCTGGCTGGGCGGCGCTGGCGCGCTGATTGCCGCTGTGCTGCACAATATGAGCACCCTGATGGTGCTGGGCAATACCGGGCGTCTGTTACAGTTTGACGAAACCCGGGTTAAGAGCTCATCCCATTAGGGCTATTTTACTTGCCATTTTGAACCTGGGCAGTGCTCGAAATCCTCACGTACTACGTGTACGCT
>CABUCP010000089.1 GCA_902490055.1 uncultured Klebsiella sp.
CGACGGGAGTTCCACTATGAAAAAGTTAGTTCTGGCCACACTGCTTAGCGCTTTCGCTTTTGGCGCCGCTGCCGCGGAGAAAATCAGCTTTGGCGTTTCCGCCACCTATCCGCCTTTTGAATCCATGGATGCGAATAACCAGATTGTCGGTTTCGATCTCGATCTGGCCAAAGCGCTGTGCAAGCAAATGCAGGCCGACTGCACTTTTACCAATCACGCTTTCGATAGCCTGATCCCGGCGTTGAAATTCAAAAAATACGATGCGGTCATTTCCGGAATGGACATCACGCCGGAGCGCAGCAAGCAGGTCGCCTTTACCGATCCGTACTATGCCAACTCGGCGCTGGTGATTGCCAAAAAAGACGCTTTCCACTCTTTTGACGATCTGAAAGGCAAACGCATCGGTATGGAAAACGGCACCACCCACCAGAAATACCTGCAGGATAAGCATCCGGAAGTCAAAACCGTGGCTTACGATAGCTATCAGAATGCCATTATCGACCTGAAAAATGGCCGTATCGACGGCGTATTCGGCGATACCGCCGTGGTTAACGAGTGGCTGAAGACCAACCCGCAGCTGGGTGTAGCGACGCCAAAAGTGACCGACCCGCAGTACTTCGGCACCGGCCTTGGCATCGCGGTTCGCCCGGATAATAAAGCGCTGCTGGAGAAACTAAACGGCGCGCTGAAAGCGATTAAAGCCGACGGAACCTACCAGAAAATCAGCAACCAGTGGTTCCCGGAGTAAGGAATGCCATGCCCGGCTTGCGGCGTCAACGCCTGAGCCGGGCAATGTGAAACACCCGCCCCTCACAGCGGCAGGGTAAACTGGAAACAGGCCCCTGTCGGCGCATCCAGCAGGCGAATATCGCCGCCGTGCAGCTGCAGCATTCGCCGAACAATCATCAACCCTAAACCGCCGCGCGAGGCGCTCTGCTGCCCCGGTTCGAGTACCGAAGGCCGAGTGAATAGATTTGCCCGCAGCTCGCCGGCAACGCCCGGGCCGCTATCCGCTACCTCGACGACCACCTCATTTCCCTGCTGCCGAGTAGATAAACGAATATCACCGCCGTGCGGGGTATGGCGAATGGCGTTATCCAACAGATTGGTTAACACCCGCTCCATCATCGACAGGTCAGCCTCCACCAACGGTAAGCCGGAAGCCAGCGCCAGCTGCAGGCGGATTTCGCGAGTCGCGATGGCGAGATCGAATTTTTGCGCCACGTCCTGGATAAGTTCGGCTAGCGCGAATTTTTCCGGCTGCGGCTTAATACCGCCATGTTCAAGGCGCGCCAGCTCAAACAGCTGCTGCGAAAGATGGCGGACTTTGTTGCCCTGACGCAGCGCAATATTCAGATACTGCTTACGCTCTTCAGCCGTTAACCGCTCCTCCTTCAGGCTCAGCGTTTCCAGATAACCCAGGAGTGAAGTGAGCGGCGTACGCAGATCGTGCGAAATGTTGGCCACGAATTCGCGACGCTGACGGTCGCTATCCGCCAGACGATCCCATTGTTCGGCAATTTGCCGCGCCAGTTCAATAAAGCGATTGTGCAACACCGCCACTTCATTACCGGGCTGCAGTTCTTCAGCCTGCGAGGCCAGCGCTTTGATTGCGCTAATGCTATCCTGGCCCGTCGCCGCCACCTGCGCGGTGAGCAGGCGAACCGGGCGGGTTACCCAATACCATGCCAGCCCGCCGGCCAGTATGCCAAACAGCGCCACCAGCAGCAGAGTCCACAGCACGATACTCCACAGCGTCTTCTGCCAGGCATCCGCCGCCAGCTGATTCAAGGTCTCACCCTGCAAAATGATATACAGATAACCACGTAGCTGACCATCGAGGCGCAGCGGCGCGGCGCTGAAGACTTTTTGCCGATCCACGCTACGCGGATCGTCGCCATATACCGGCCAGGCGGCGCCAGAGAGAAAATGCTGCACCGGCGCCAGCGCAATGCGCTGGCGTTTCAGATGACCCGGCGGCGCGGCATCGGCCAACAGATCGCCGTCGGGCGAAACCAGATAGAGCTCAACGCTTGGGTTTAACGTCATCAGCCGATCGAACAGCGACTTCAGCGTTTCACGGTTAACCTCACCACGAGCATTAAGCAGCGGCTCACGTTCGACAATTTGCTGCGCCAGCCCTGATGACAGCTGCTGCACCATCGCATTACCGTATTGCGCACTGCTGTGCAACTGAACCACGCACACCGCGGCCGCGCACAGCAGCAGCAGCGAAGCCACGACCAGCGCCAGCCGCTGGCTGAGGCTAAAACGGCGAATCATTGCCCGGCCTCTTTACGTTCCAGGGCAAATTTATAGCCCTTGCCCCACACGGTGAGAATAATGTCCGGCTCCGCCGGGTCGCGTTCAATTTTCGTGCGCAGGCGATTGATGTGGGTGTTGACCGTATGTTCATAGCCTTCGTGCTGATAGCCCCAGACGCGATCCAGCAGCGCAAGTCGCGAGAAAACCTCCCCCGGATGGCGGGCAAAATAATACAGCAGGTCGAATTCACGCGGCGTCAAATCCACCGCCGCGCCGTGTAATTTCACCTCTCGCGACAGCGGATCAATACTCAGGCCGTGACAAAAGATACGCCCGGCATCCATCAGCAAATTCTGCCCCATCGCCTCCTGACGCCGAAACAGCGCTTTGACCCGCGCGATCAGCTCAAGCAGCGAAAACGGCTTCGCCAGATAGTCATCGGCCCCCATCTCCAGACCCAAAACGCGATGCATTTCGCTGGTGCGCGCGCTGATGATAATTACCGGCAGATAGCGGGTTTGCTGACGAATGCGGCGGCAAATCTCCAGACCATCGACATTCGGCAACATCAGGTCGAGGATCACCGCATCCCAGGTCTGTTTTTCCAACTGCGCCAGCGCCTGAGCGCCATCGGCCTCATGCACAATCTGGTAGCCCTCATCCTGCAGATTCAAGCGCAGCAGCGTGGCGATATCTTCATCATCTTCCACCAGCAGAATTTTTTTGGCGTTATTCATCATCGCTCCGAAGTGCTCGTCATAGCAAAAGAGTACCGAATAACCGCCCGGCGAGTTATCACTTTTTGTTTAAACTTTCGTGAGGATCTGGTGATACGCGCGGCCGTATGCTCTGGTCATGGTTCCGGTATGCGGGGCCATCACTCACCGACTATGAGGATATGATAATGAAAAAAATTCTGATCACCGCCGCGCTGTGCGTCTTAGCGTTTAGCCAGGCACAGGCCGCCGAGACCATGAAGCATGACGATATGGGCAAGAAAAGCGAGATGACAATGAAGAAAAAACCGATGGTTGCCCAGGACACAATGGGTCAACCTGCGGATAAGATGGCGAAAAAACCGATGATGGACGACAAATCCGCCACGATGAAACAGCAGTAACGCGGGTTTAGGTTTTCACCAGCAGCGTCAGCACTTCGTAATGGGCGGTATGCGGGAACATATCGAACAGCTGCGCCCGCTCAACGCGGTAACCGTCCAGACGAGCGATATCTTTGGCCATCGTCTGGGCGTTACAGCTTGAGTAGATGATATACGGCGGCGCCATGCGGCTTAAGTAGTCGCACAGTTCATTGCCAATACCGCGACGCGGCGGGTTAACCAGCACCAGTTGCGGAATATCATCTTCATGAGTCGCGAATTGGGTGGAATCCAGCGCCTGAAAATGCAGATTGTTAAGCCCCAGCTGCGCGGCGGATTGCTTCGCGCAGGCGATCGCTTCCGGCGCAATTTCAATGCCGGTGAGGCGCATCTGCGGAGTCGCGCAGTGCAGGCCGAAGCCGCCGACGCCGCAAAACAGATCCCACATATGGTTCACCGGCAGCTCGCGCACCCAGTCGCGGGCGGTGGCATACAGCTGGCTTGCGACCGTCGGGTTAGTCTGAAAGAAGCTTTGCGGACGGATCCATAGCGGCACGTCGTTAAAGTTTTCCGCCAGCGCCTGCTGCTCGCTGAGGAAAATTTCCTGCTCCCCTTCCATGATCGCCATATGCACCGGCTGAATATTGGCGGTGATGACCTTAAGCTGCGGCAATTGCGTCTGCAGCCACGGCAGCGCGGCGCGTAGCTGGGCAAGCTTTGCGTCAGAGCGCAGCACGAAGCGCAGCATCATTCCGCCCTGCTGGCTTTCGGTAAGCAGCAGGTATTTCAGCTCGCCGCGCTTGCGGGCAACGTTATAGGGGGTTAACCCGGCACGAGCGATAAACGGCTTCAGCGCGGCAAAGACCGGCGCAAAGCTCGGCGGATACAGCGGACAATCGCTCAGATCTTCCGGCGTGCCATCACGATGCAGCATGCCGAGCAGCGGGCGCTCTACGCTACCGCTCACCACCATTTTCGCTTTATTGCGAAACGCCGCTTCCGGGCCAAAGACCGGAGGAAGCCACGTGGCAACCGGGCTATCCGCCAACAGCTCGCGCAGGTTCGTCATTTTTTCGGCGAGCTGTTGCGTCAATGGCAGTTCCAGCCACTGACAAGAACGGCAGCGGCCCGCGTCATAAAGTGCGCAGTGCATAAGAAGACCTTCAAAAAAACCGGGGCGGGGATTGTATCATCGTTATTGCAGTCGGAAAAACCGTCGGCACGACGGCGGCAAAAACAGTAATGCCAGCACCAGCAGATCCGGCAGCTTCTGCAGCACCAGCGCATGGAATATTTCCCGCTTTGACTCGCCGGCCACGCTAAACAGTTCCGGATACCCGTAGCCAAGCGAAGCGGCCCACAGATAAGAGATGACGATAATTTGCGTCAACAAATAGAGCCAGCGCGCCCAGTTGCGGCCTTTTACCAGCGAAAAGGCGCACCAGATCTCGATAAACACCAGCGCCAGGCTTGCCAGAAACACCGACGTGAGTGCCCAGGTTTGCACGCTGCGATGGACAAAATCGGCAATACCCTGCGCCCCGAGCTGATTGAGGATCATTACCAGGTCGAGACCGCGGATTAAGATAATAGCGAAGGCCGCCACCTGCACCAGCGCAGGGACGTTAAGACGAGCATGAGACGATCGAGTTTTTGTAAACAATCCCAACGTAAAGTCATCCATGAAAACGGCGCCACATCTGCGGCGCCAATGTTAACTCTATTGCAGAGATTATACCCTAAATAATTCGAGTTGCAGGAAGGCGGCGACTGGGGTGAACAAACGCGGCCAACGCACATGCAGCTTGAAGTATGACGGGTATAGGGGTTCAGCTTCTTTTTGCACGTTGAATATCGCGCACTCGCTGCTTTTCTGCACGGGCCATTAAATACCAGGCGATAAAACCGACAATTCCCACGACTCCAAGGATCAGCGTTGCCAGGGCGTTGATTTCCGGGTTGACGCCCATGCGTACGCTGGAGAAGACCAGCATCGGCAAGGTGGTCGCTCCCGGGCCGGAGACGAAGCTGGCGATCACCAAATCATCCAGCGATAAGGTAAACGCCAGTAGCCAGCCGGAGATCACCGCCGGCATAATCATCGGCAGAGTAATGACAAAGAAAACCTTCAGCGGCGCGGCGCCGAGATCCATCGCCGCCTCTTCGATAGACCTGTCCAGCTCGCGCAGGCGTGAGGAGATGACTACCGCCACGTAGGCGGTACAGAAGGTGACGTGCGCCAGCCAAATTGTCAGCATACCGCGCTCCGACGGCCAGCCGATGGAATGACCCAGCGCAACGAACAGCAGCAGCAGCGACAGCCCGGTGATCACATCCGGCATCACCAGCGGCGCGGTGATCATAAAGGCAAAGCCGTTGGAACCGCGAAAACGGCCAAAGCGCACCAGCACCACCGCGGCAATAGTGCCGAGGATCGCCGCCGCCGTCGCGGCACAGGCGGCAATCGTCAGGCTTAACCCCACCGCGCTCATCATCGCGTCATCATGAAACAGCTCACGGTACCAGCGCGTGGACCAGCCCGCCCAAACCGTCACCAGTTTCGAACTGTTGAACGAATAGATAACCAGCATCAGCATCGGCGCATACAGGAAGGTAAAGCCGAGCACGAGGATCAGAATACGCCACGGCGAACGTACTACCGGCAAGTCATTCATCCCTGATCCCCCATTTGTTTTTGCTGATGCTTGTGGAACCACATGATCGGTACGATCAGCAGGAGCAGCATCACAATCGCCACCGCCGACGCCACCGGCCAGTCGCGGTTATTAAAGAATTCCTGCCACAGCACGCGGCCAATCATAATGCTATCCGGCCCGCCGAGCAGTTCCGGGATCACAAACTCGCCAACCGCCGGGATAAAGACCAGCATCGAGCCAGCGATAATGCCGCCTTTGGTCAAGGGAACAATCACCTGGAAGAAGGTTTTTAACGGCCGGGCGCCGAGATCCAGCGCTGCTTCCACCAGCGAATAGTCGATACGCGTTAGCGCGGTATAAATCGGCAGCACCATAAACGGCAGATACGCATAAACAATGCCGATGTACACCGCCAGGTTGGTATGCAAAATCTCCAGCGGTTGATCGATAACCCCGAGCCACAGCAGAAAGTTATTCAGCACGCCATTGCTTTTCAACAGCCCCATCCAGGCGTAGACGCGGATAAGAAACGAGGTCCACGAGGGCAAAATAACCAGCAGCAGCAGGATATTTCGCGTTGACGGTTTACTGTGCGCCACCGCCCACGCCAGCGGATAGCCCAGCAGCAGACAGCAGAAAGTCGAGATCCCCGCCACCTGTAACGACTGCAGATAGGCCTCGAAGTACAGCGGATCGTCGGTCAACTGCAGGAAATTGCCGAGATTCAGCGTTAGCGTCAACTGCCCATCCGCCCACTCCAGTAGCTCGGTGTAGGGGGGAATCGCTCGCGCCATCTCGGCCAGGCTGATTTTAAAGACGATCAGAAACGGCAGTAAAAACAGCAAGATCAACCAAACATAGGGCAGCGCGATCGCCAGTTTACGCCCGTGGGCCATTTGCTGACGCGCCAGCCACAGGGCAAAACCGCCGGGCTTTTTGCCGCCGGCTGGGGGTTCTAATGTGCTCATCGCCCTCTCCTTACACCGTCAGTACTACGCAGCTATCGGCATCCCAGCACAAACGAACTTCATCGCCCCAGGTCGGCATACCTTTACGATGGCGATGTTCGTTTTGCAGCTGCGCGCTGATCATCTGCCCACTTTTGAGACGGACATGATAGATAGACAGATCGCCAAGGTAGGCAATATGGATAACTTCGCCCACCGCGAAATTGAAACCGTCCAGCGGCGGCTCGTCGCAGAGCATAATTTTCTCCGGACGCAGCGCCACCCACACCGGAACGTTATCCACCACCGAAGCATCGGGATCGACCTTCAGCGGATGTACCAGCCCCGGCGAACTGAGCACCAGGCCGTCCTCAAGCCGCTCTTTAACCAGCCCTTCGAAGACGTTGACCGAACCAATAAACTCGGCGCTGTAGCGGGTGGTCGGATGCTCATAGATCTCTTCCGGCTCGCCTATCTGCACGAATTTACCGCGGTTCATGATGGCGATACGACCGGCCATGGTCATCGCCTCCTCCTGGTCATGGGTGACCATCACGCAGGTGACGCCAACGCGCTCGAGGATATCCACTACCTCCAGCTGCATCCGATCGCGCAGCTTCTTATCCAGAGCGCCCATCGGTTCGTCGAGCAGCAGCAGTTTCGGTCGTTTCGCCAGGCTGCGCGCCAGCGCCACGCGCTGGCGCTGGCCGCCGGAAAGCTGGTGCGGCTTACGTTTGGCAAACTCCTGCATATGCACCAGGGCCAGCATCTCCTGGACGCGGGCGGCGATTTCCGCCTTCGGCAGCTTGTCCTGCTTGAGACCAAAGGCGATATTTTGCTCCACCGTCATGTGCGGAAACAGCGCGTAAGACTGGAACATCATATTAATCGGCCGCTGATACGGCGGCACGCGCGCCAGGTCGACGCCATCCAGCACAATCTGCCCGGCGGTGGGCAACTCAAAACCTGCCAGCATGCGCAGCAGCGTCGATTTTCCGCAGCCCGACGCGCCCAGCAGCGCAAAGATTTCGCCTTTATAAATCGTCAGATTGACGTCATCGACAGCATGCTGGCCATCAAAGGATTTGGTTAAATTACGGATTTCCAACAGCGGGGTCAGCGCTTTGGGGGCTTTCGCCTGTGGGCGGGGCATTACGTCATTCACTCGGGATCTCTCCGGCAAATACAAACCACCGTATGGCCCGGTTGCCATACATTCTTCCGTTCTCCGTTAGCCGCCGAACGGCGGCGAACGGATAGCGCAGGTTAGACCCATGCAGGCCCGGCACGCCGGGCCATCAGGTTTTATTTCCCGCTTTTCACCTTGGTCCACGCGCGGGTGCGCACGCGATCAATTTTCGGATCCTGCACCTTCAGGGTGAACAGCTTGGCGAAGACATCCTCTGGCGGATAAATCGCCGGGTTGTTGCGAATGTCGGCGCTGACCAGCGGCGTCGCCTCTTTGTTGGCGTTGGCGTAGTAAACGTGATCGCTGATATGGGCAATCACGTCCGGGCGCAGCAGGTAGTTCAGGAACTGCCAGGCTTCATCTTTATTTTTGGCATCCGCCGGCATGGCGAAGACGTCAAAGAAGGCCAACGCCCCCTCTTTTGGAATAAAGTAGGAGATATTGACGCCGTTCTTCGCTTCTTTCGCACGATTCGCCGCCTGCCAGACGTCGCCCGCCCAGCCGATCGCCACGCAGATATCGCCATTGGCGAGATCGTTAATGTATTGCGAAGAGTGGAAGTAGCGGATATTCGGCCGCAGCTTCAGCAGCAGATCTGTCGCCGGGCCGGTGTAATCATCGGCTTTGGTGCTGTTCGGATCCTTACCGAGATAATTCAACACGGTAGAGAAAATCTCTTCCGGCGCGTCAAGGAAGGAGACGCCGCAGCTTTTCAGCTTCTCAAGGTTTTCCGGTTTGAGCACCAGATCCCAGCTGTTCAACGGCACATCTTTACCCAACGCCGCTTTCACTTTATCCACGTTATAGCCAATACCGGTAGTCGCCCACATATACGGCATTGCGTACTTGTTATCGGGATCGTGACGCGCCACCAGTTGTAGAACTTTCGGGTCGAGGTTTTTCCAGTTCGGTAGTTTACTTTTATCCAGCGGTTGAAATACCCCGGCTGCCAGCTGGCGTTCAAGGAAGCTTGCCGACGGCACCACCAGATCGAACCCGGTGCTGCCGGCCATTAATTTGCCTTCCAGCACTTCGTTGGAGTCAAATACG
>CABUCP010000090.1 GCA_902490055.1 uncultured Klebsiella sp.
AAACGGGACGATCGGGCAAAAAAAGGACTATTTTGTTTGCAAATGTATTGCCGCTTCCTTGTTGGCGGGCGCATGCTTTACCATAATTACCCTTTGCCGATTTTGTTAAATGGAATTCCCATGTTGAAGCGTCGCTATCTGGCTTTACTCCCTTTATGTGCACTTCTCGCTGCCTGCAGCAGCAAACCTAAGACCCCCGCGGAAGCAGAGATGGCGAGCGGAACCGGCGGCTTTTTGCTGGAACCGCAGCATAACGTAATGCAGATGGGCGGCGATTTTGCTAATAACCCAGCGGCGGCGCAGTTCATCGATAAGATGGTGGCGAAGCACGGTTTCGACAGACAACAGCTCCAGGAGATCTTGTCGCAGGCCAAGCGCCTGGACTACGTGCTGCGGCTGATGGATCGTCAGGCCCCGAGCGGGCTGCCGCCGACCGGGCCGAACGGCGCCTGGCTGCGCTATAAGAAACAGTTTATTACCCCGGATAACGTGCAAAACGGCGTGGTGTTCTGGAACCAGTATCAGGACGCCTTAAACCGCGCCTATCAGGTGTACGGCGTGCCGCCGGAAATCATCGTCGGCATTATCGGCGTGGAAACCCGCTGGGGCCGGGTGATGGGCAAAACCCGCATTCTGGATGCGCTGGCGACGCTATCGTTTAACTATCCGCGCCGCGCCGAATACTTCTCCTCCGAACTGGAAACTTTCCTGCTGATGGCGCGTAGCGAAAGCGATGATCCGCTGGATCTGAAAGGTTCCTTTGCCGGCGCGATGGGCTACGGCCAGTTTATGCCGTCGTCGTATAGGCAATATGCGGTCGATTTCAACGGCGACGGTCATATCAATCTGTGGGATCCGGTGGATGCGATCGGCAGCGTGGCGAACTACTTTAAACAGCATGGCTGGGTGAGCGGCGATACCGTGGCGGTACAGGCGCTGGGCCAGGCTCCCGGTCTGGATAATGGCTTCAAAACCAAATACAGCATTTCGCAGCTGTCGGCGGCGGGCTTAACCCCGACTCAGCCGCTGGGCAATCACCAGCAGGCCAGCCTGCTGCGCCTGGATATCGGCACCGGATACCAGTACTGGTATGGCCTGCCGAACTTCTACACTATCACCCGATATAACCACAGCACCCACTACGCGATGGCCGTTTGGCAGTTGGGGCTGGCGGTTTCTCAGGCCCGCGGCGGTTATTGATCCTTTCATTCGACCGACTGATTTCGAGTTCCCCGGATGGCGGCGCGTAGCGCCTTATCCGGGCTACGGTCTGGTATCCGTTTGGTAGCCCCGGTAAGCGCAGCGCGACCGGGGACATCTTCCCCGGGACGCCGCGCTTATCCATCCGTTTTCTCCCGTCTCCATGCCTTTTGTTGACCTTTGTTACATTTCCTCTCGCTGACGCAGATTTACATTCTTTTCTGAATCGCATATTGTTATGTTATAACATTATGCGGAGTGGAAGTATGTTCACATCGGTTTTTATGACCTCCGGCGCGGCGCGCGCGGCGATCGCCTGCGTACTGCTGGCGGCGCTGTGGCTGGCTACCTGGTGGGCGGTGGCGCTGCCATGATTGAATTGGATCACCTGGTTGCCGGATATGAAGGCATGGCCATCACGCCGTCGATTAGCGGCGTGATGGCGACGGGAAGCCTGACGGCGATTGTCGGGCTTAATGGCTGCGGCAAATCGACGCTGTTAAAAACGCTGGCGGGGTTCATTCCACCGGTGAGCGGCCGGCTGAACTGGCGCGAAGGGCGGCCGATTGTCGGTTGGCTGGCACAGCGACATGCGCTGGAATCGCAGTTTCCGCTGCTGGTGCGCGATGTGGTAAGCCAGGGCGCCTGGCCGCGGGTCTCGCTGCTGCGCGGGCTTCGCGGCGATGTACGTCGGCGCATCGCGGCGGCGTTGGAGCGGGTAGGGCTCAGCGCGATGGCCAAAACGCCGATCGAGGAGCTTTCCGGCGGGCAGTTTCAGCGCATGTTGTTTGCTCGGGTACTGGTCCAGCAGGCGCCGCTGGTGATGCTGGACGAGCCCTTTACCGGCGTTGATGAGGCCACCAGTCGCGAACTGATGACGCTTATCGTTGATATGCACCGCCAGGGGCAAACGATTCTGGCGGTGCTGCACGATAACCAGTGCGTAGCCGATTTCTTCCCCGAGACGCTGCTGCTCGAACCGCAGCACGCGCGTTGGGGAGAGACGTCAACCGTGCTTCCCGCATTCAACACCGCGAGGCTGGCATGATCTGGCATACCTTTTTCCAACCGTTCATCGAGTTTGGCTTTATGCGCCGGGCGCTGGTGGTGTGCTTCGCGCTGTCGCTGAGCACCACCATGCTGGGCGTTTTGCTGCTGCTGCGACGGATGAGCCTGATGGGCGACGCGTTGTCGCATGCCATTTTGCCGGGCGTCGCGGCGGGTTATCTCCTTAACGGCATGTCGCTGCTGGCGATGAGCGTCGGCGGATTTATCGCCGGGATCGCGGTGGCGCTGGTAGCCGGTTGGGTCAGCCGCCGAACGCCGCTGAAAGAGGACGCCAGCTTTGCCGGTTTTTACCTCGGTTCGCTGGCGCTTGGCGTCACGCTGGTCTCGCTGCGCGGCTCAAGCGTCGATCTCCTGCATCTGCTGTTCGGATCGATTCTGGCGGTGGATAGCGATGCGGCGTTTTTTGTGACCGGCGTGGCGAGCCTGACGCTGCTGTGCATTGCGTTGTTTTATCGCGGGCTGGTTAGCGAAGCATTCGATAGCGCCTGGCTGCAGGTCAACGCCCGACGGCTGCCGGCGCTGCTACACGGGCTGTTTCTCGCGCTGCTGGTGTTAAATCTGGTGGCGGGTTTTCAGGTGCTCGGCACGTTAATGGCGGTGGGGCTGATGATGCTGCCCGCGGTGGCGGCGCGCTGCTGGGCGCGAACGCTACCGGGCATTCTGCTGCTGGCGGCGGCGATCGGCGCGTTTTGCGCCTGGATGGGATTGAGTCTTTCGTGGGCGGCGAATTTACCCGCCGGGCCCGCCATCGTGCTGACCGCCAGCGCGCTGTTTTTTATTTCAGTGTTTTTTGGCACGCGCAGCCGGCTGGTGGTCGGCTGGCGCAAATTGATGGGGTAAGGAAATGATGAAACGTAGTGCAATAGTGGTGGCGCTGACATTGGGGCTGATGGCGCAGGGGGCAATGGCAAAAACGCTGAACGTGGTGAGCAGCTTTTCGGTGCTGGGCGATATGGTGCAGCAGGTTGGCGGCGAGCATGTTCATGTTGATACGCTGGTTGGGCCGGATGGCGATCCGCACACCTTTGAACCCTCGCCGAAGGATAGCGCGCTTCTTAGCAAGGCAGATGTGGTGGTGGTCAATGGACTAGGCCTGGAAGGATGGTTAGATCGGCTGGTGAAAGCCTCCGGTTTTAAGGGGGAGTTAGTGGTGGCGTCAAAAGGGGTAAAGACGCATACCCTCGATGAAGACGGTAAAACGGTGACCGATCCGCATGCCTGGAATAGCGCCGCCAATGGCGCGTTATACGCGCAGAATATCCTTGATGGCCTCGTGAAAGCCGATCCGGAAGATAAAGCGGCGCTGCAGAGCAACGGTAACCGCTATATCAGCCAGTTAACGGAAATTGACGGCTGGGCGAAGGCGCAGTTCAGCGCCATCCCGCTGGCGAAACGTAAAGTGCTGACCAGCCATGACGCCTTCGGCTATTTTGGCCGCGCTTATAACGTGACATTCCTTGCGCCGCAGGGGCTCTCATCGGAGAGCGAAGCCAGCGCGGCGCAGGTAGCGGCGTTGATTAAACAAATCAAAGCCGATGGCGTTCATACCTGGTTTATGGAGAACCAGCTGGACCCGCGTCTGGTGCAGCAAATCGCCGGCGCGACGGGCGCGCAGCCGGGCGGCGAACTGTATCCGGAAGCGCTGTCTAAGCCGGGCGGCGTGGCCGATAGCTATGCCAAAATGCTGCGTCATAACGTCGAGCTTATTGCCAATAGCATGAAGTAACAGTCTGTCTGGTCGTCCCGATTACCGCGGGACGACCCATTTTTGGATCCCCTCTCGTAAAATCGCCATCTCGTCCCCATATCTCTGCCGAAAGTGCTATCTTTGATGGCCTCTTTATCTGGCTTAAGCGGGGCGAGAATGACCGATTCAGAATTAATGCAGCTAAGCGAGCAGGTTGGGCTGGCGTTGAAAGCGCAGGGTGCGACGGTGACTACCGCAGAGTCCTGCACCGGCGGCTGGATAGCCAAAGTATTGACCGATATTTCCGGCAGCTCGGCGTGGTTTGAGCGCAGCTTCGTCACCTATAGCAACCAGGCAAAATCGCAGATGGTCGGCGTTAGCGAAGTCACGTTACTGGATAACGGCGCGGTGAGCGAACCGGTGGTTGTCGAGATGGCGATTGGCGCGCTGCGCGCGGCCCGCGCCACCTACGCGTTATCGGTCAGCGGGATCGCCGGGCCGGACGGCGGCAGCGCTGAGAAGCCCGTCGGCACCGTGTGGTTCGGCGTCGCCTGCGCCAACGGACAGGGCGTAACCCGCCGCGAATGCTTCGCCGGAGACCGCGAAGCGGTGCGCCGTCAGGCGACGGCCTATGCGCTAAATCTGCTCTGGCAACAATTTCTACAAAACACTTGATACTGTATGACTATACAGTATAATTGCCTCAACTGAACAAATATTAACGGCGAAGCGAACGCGCTTCACCTCGCATGACAGGAGTAACAATGGCGATCGACGAAAACAAACAGAAAGCGTTGGCGGCAGCACTGGGCCAGATCGAAAAGCAATTCGGTAAAGGCTCCATCATGCGCCTGGGTGAAGACCGTTCCATGGACGTGGAAACCATCTCCACCGGCTCGCTTTCTCTGGACATTGCGCTGGGCGCAGGCGGTCTGCCAATGGGCCGTGTCGTTGAAATCTACGGGCCGGAATCATCAGGTAAAACCACCCTGACGCTGCAGGTTATCGCCGCAGCGCAGCGCGAAGGTAAAACCTGTGCGTTCATCGATGCCGAACACGCACTGGATCCGGTATATGCCCGCAAGCTGGGCGTTGATATCGACAACCTGCTGTGCTCCCAGCCGGATACCGGCGAACAGGCTCTGGAAATTTGTGACGCGCTGGCGCGTTCCGGCGCGGTAGACGTTATTGTCGTCGACTCCGTGGCGGCGCTGACGCCGAAGGCGGAAATCGAAGGCGAAATCGGCGACTCTCACATGGGCCTCGCGGCGCGTATGATGAGCCAGGCGATGCGTAAGCTGGCGGGTAACCTGAAGCAGTCCAATACGCTGCTGATCTTCATCAACCAGATCCGTATGAAAATTGGCGTAATGTTCGGTAACCCGGAAACCACTACCGGCGGTAACGCGCTGAAGTTCTACGCTTCCGTGCGTCTGGACATTCGCCGCATCGGCGCGGTGAAAGAGGGCGACAACGTCGTCGGCAGCGAAACCCGCGTGAAAGTCGTGAAGAACAAAATCGCTGCGCCGTTCAAACAGGCTGAATTCCAGATCCTCTACGGCGAAGGCATCAACTTCTTCGGCGAACTGGTTGATCTCGGCGTGAAAGAGAAGCTGATCGAGAAAGCCGGCGCCTGGTATAGCTACAACGGCGACAAAATCGGTCAGGGTAAAGCGAATGCAATCTCCTGGCTGAAAGATAACCCGGCGGCGGCGAAAGAGATTGAGAAGAAAGTTCGCGAACTGCTGCTCAACAACCAGGATACCACCCCGGACTTCGCGGTTGACGGCAATGACGCAGAAGAAACCGAACAAGATTTCTGATATCGTCTAAAAGACTCACAAAGGGCTGCTTATGCAGCCCTTTTGCTTTTCTTAGATTATCGAGGTGCTTGTGACTGAAACTTCACCACGCCGCTCCGGCTACGCGCGTCTGCTGGATCGGGCGATCCGCATACTGGCGATGCGCGACCATAGCGAACAGGAGCTGAGGCGTAAGCTGGCGGCGCCGGTAATGAGCAAAAACGGCCCCGAAAAGCTGGACGTCACGGCGGAAGAGCTTGAAAAGGTCGTTGGCTGGTGTATCGAAAACCGCTATCTCGACGACCAGCGTTTTGTTCGCCAGTTTATCGCCAGCCGCAGCCGAAAGGGTTATGGTCCGGCGCGCATCCGCCAGGAGCTGAATCAAAAGGGTATTAGCCGCAGCGACATCGAAGGCGCGATGCGCGAGTGCGAAATTGATTGGTCGACGCTTGCTAAAGAGCAGGCCCAGCGTAAATACGGCGAACCGTTACCTTCCACCTTTACTGAAAAAGTTAAAATCCAGCGATTTTTGCTGTACCGCGGCTATTTGATGGAAGATATCCAGGAAATCTGGCGAAATTTTGCAGATTGACCCATCGGGGATTTTACTTCCCTCCCACTTTATTCCGTCAGGCCGCTGGTTGTGACTGCACAATCGGCGTCCAGGGCGATTATTTCTTATACACAAAATCATTCAAGCTGCATCACGGCGGCAAGAGAGAACATCTTCCGGGACGAGCGTGAGTTCATAACCGGGAGAGCAGGCCCGCCAGAAACCGAGGCGACTTGAAGGATGACGTGTAGCTTGATTTCAGGATAATTATGAGCAAGAGCACCGCTGAGATCCGTCAGGCGTTTCTCGACTTTTTCCATAGTAAGGGACATCAGGTAGTTGCCAGCAGCTCCCTGGTACCGCACAACGATCCGACCCTGCTGTTTACCAATGCCGGGATGAACCAGTTCAAGGATGTTTTCCTTGGCCTCGACAAACGCAATTACTCGCGTGCGACCACCGCGCAGCGTTGCGTACGTGCGGGTGGTAAACACAACGATCTGGAAAACGTCGGTTACACCGCGCGCCACCACACCTTCTTCGAAATGCTGGGCAACTTCAGCTTCGGCGATTATTTCAAGCAGGACGCCATCAAATACGCATGGGAACTGCTGACCGGTGAAAACTGGTTTGCGCTGCCGAAAGAAAAGCTGTGGGTTACCGTTTACGAGACCGATGACGAAGCTTTCGACATCTGGGCGAATGAAGTCGGCGTTCCGCGCGAGCGTATTATCCGCATCGGCGACAACAAAGGCGCGCCGTTTGCTTCTGATAACTTCTGGCAGATGGGCGATACCGGCCCGTGCGGTCCGTGCACTGAAATCTTCTTCGACCATGGCGATCACATCTGGGGCGGCCCTCCGGGAACGCCGGAAGAAGACGGCGACCGTTATATTGAAATCTGGAACATCGTCTTCATGCAGTTCAACCGTCAGGCTGACGGTACCATGGAACCGCTGCCGAAGCCGTCCGTCGATACCGGTATGGGGCTGGAGCGTATTGCCGCTGTTCTGCAGCACGTTAACTCCAACTACGACATCGACCTGTTCCGCAACCTGATTGCCAGCGTTGCGAAAGTCACCGGCGCGACCGATCTGACTAACAAGTCGCTGCGCGTTATCGCCGACCACATTCGCTCCTGTGCGTTCCTGATCGCTGACGGCGTGATCCCATCAAATGAAAACCGCGGCTACGTGCTGCGTCGTATCATTCGCCGCGCGATCCGCCACGGCAACATGCTGGGCGCGAAAGACACCTTCTTCTGGAAACTGGTTGCCCCGCTGATTGAGGTAATGGGTTCCGCCGGTGAAGAACTGAAACAGCAGCAGGCTCAGGTTGAGCAGGTGCTGAAAACCGAAGAAGAACAGTTTGCTCGTACCCTGGAGCGCGGACTGGCGCTGCTGGACGACGAACTGTCGAAGCTCAAGGGCGATACGCTGGACGGCGAAACCGCCTTCCGTCTGTATGACACCTATGGCTTCCCGGTCGACCTGACCGCGGACGTCTGCCGCGAGCGCAATATTAAGGTTGACGAAGCCGGCTTTGAAGCCGCAATGGAAGAACAGCGCCGCCGCGCGCGCGAGTCCAGCGGTTTCGGTGCCGACTATAACGCGATGATTCGCGTTGACGGCGCATCGGAGTTTAAAGGCTACGATAGCCTGGAGCTGAACGCTAAAGTCACCGCGCTGTTCATCGACGGTAAAGCGGTTGATAGCGTGAACGCGGGTCAGGATGCGGTTGTTATCCTTGATCAAACGCCGTTCTATGCGGAATCCGGCGGTCAGGTTGGCGATAAAGGCGAACTGAAAGGCGCAGGCTTCTCCTTCACCGTCAGCGATACGCAGAAGTACGGTCAGGCGATTGGTCACATCGGTAAAGTTGCCAACGGCTCCCTGAAAGTGGGGGATGCGGTGCAGGCCGATGTCGATCAGGCGCGCCGTCAGCGTATCCGTCTGAACCACTCCGCGACGCACCTGATGCACGCGGCGCTGCGCCAGGTTCTCGGCACCCACGTGGCGCAGAAAGGTTCTCTGGTTAACGACAAAGCGCTGCGCTTTGACTTCTCGCATTTCGAAGCGATGAAGCCGGAAGAAATTCGTGCGGTAGAAGATCTGGTGAATGCGCAGATCCGTCGCAACCTGGCTATCGAAACCAATATCATGGATATCGATGCCGCTCGTGAATCCGGCGCAATGGCGCTGTTCGGCGAGAAATACGACGATCGCGTTCGCGTACTGCGGATGGGCGACTTCTCCACCGAGCTGTGCGGCGGTACTCACGCGGCGCGTACCGGTGATATCGGCCTGTTCCGCATTACCTCTGAATCCGGTACCGCCGCAGGCGTCCGCCGTATTGAAGCCGTAACCGGCGAAGGGGCGATTGCCAGCTTGCATGCGCAGAGCGATCAGCTCGGCGATATCGCGCAGCTGCTGAAGGGCGATAGCCACAGTATCGGCGATAAAGTTCGCGCGACGCTTGAGCGTACCCGTCAGTTAGAAAAAGAGCTGCAGCAGTTGAAAGAGCAGGCTGCGGCACAGGAGAGCGCAAATCTCTCCAGTAAAGCGGAAGAAATTAACGGCGTTAAGCTGCTGGTCAGCGAGCTGGCCGGCGTTGAGCCGAAAATGCTGCGTACCATGGTTGATGATCTGAAGAACCAGCTCGGTTCCACGGTCGTTGTATTAGCTACGGTAGCGGATGGTAAGGTTTCTCTGATTGCAGGTGTGTCTAAGGATGTGACAGACCGCGTGAAAGCAGGGGAGCTGGTTGGTATGGTCGCTCAGCAGGTGGGCGGTAAAGGGGGCGGTCGTCCGGATATGGCGCAAGCCGGCGGTACCGATGCGTCTGCTCTCCCTGCAGCATTAGCCAGTGTGAAAGGCTGGGTAA
>CABUCP010000091.1 GCA_902490055.1 uncultured Klebsiella sp.
GAGACTCTTTTGTCTCTTTCGCCACAACCTGAATACCCAGTTCGCCTAACGCGGCAGGATTAGCGAAGCTTGGCGCTTCGGTCATCAGGCACGCGGCCGCGGTGGTTTTCGGGAAGGCGATAACGTCACGGATGTTATCGGTGCCGGTCAGCAGCATGGTCAAACGGTCCAGACCAAATGCCAGGCCTGCGTGCGGCGGGGTACCGTACTTCAGCGCATCCAACAGGAAGCCGAATTTTTCACGCTGTTCTTGTTCGTTAATCCCCAGAATGCCAAACACGGTTTGCTGCATTTCACCGCTGTGAATACGCACTGAACCACCGCCGACTTCGTAGCCGTTGATGACCATATCGTAGGCGTTAGCAACAGCATCTTCCGGAGCGGCTTTCAGCTCGGAGGCGGTCATATCTTTCGGCGAGGTGAACGGGTGGTGCATCGCGGTCAGGCCGCCTTCGCCGTCGTCTTCGAACATCGGGAAATCAATAACCCACAGCGGCGCCCATTTGTTCTCGTCGGTAAGATTCAGGTCTTTACCCAGCTTCAGACGCAGCGCGCCCAGCGCGTCGGCAACCACTTTTTTGTTGTCGGCGCCGAAGAAGATCATGTCGCCGTCCTGCGCGCCGGTGCGCTCAAGAATGGCTTCAACGATGTCGGCATTGAGGAATTTAGCCACCGGGCTGTTGATGCCTTCCAGGCCTTTCGCACGCTCGGTCACTTTGATATAAGCCAGCCCTTTCGCACCGTAGATCTGCACGAATTTACCGTATTCATCAATCTGCTTACGGGTCAGCGCCGCGCCGCCCGGCACGCGCAGTGCGGCAACGCGGCCTTTGGCGTCGTTAGCCGGGGCGGAGAAGACGGCGAATTCTACCGCTTTCACCAGATCGGCGACATCAACCAGCTCCATCGGGTTACGCAGGTCCGGCTTATCAGAACCGTAACGACGCTCCGCTTCAGCAAAGGTCATCACCGGGAATTTACCGAGGTCTACGCCCTTCACGTCCAGCCACAGCTTGTGCACCAGCTCTTCCATCACTTCACGCACCTGCGGCGCGGTCATGAAGGAGGTTTCGACATCAATCTGGGTGAATTCAGGCTGACGATCGGCGCGCAGGTCTTCATCGCGGAAGCATTTGACTATCTGATAGTAGCGGTCAAAGCCGGACATCATCAGCAGCTGTTTGAACAGCTGCGGGGATTGCGGCAGCGCGTAGAATTTACCTTTATGCACGCGTGATGGCACCAGGTAGTCACGCGCGCCTTCCGGGGTGGCTTTGGTCAGCATCGGGGTTTCGATATCGAGGAAACCGTGGTCATCCATAAAGCGGCGCACGAAGCTGGTGATTTTCGCACGGGTTTTCAGACGCTGAGCCATTTCCGGACGACGCAGATCCAGATAACGATATTTCAGGCGCGCTTCTTCGGTGTTGACGTGGTTGGAGTCCAGCGGCAACGCTTCCGCGCGGTTGATGATGGTCAGATCAGACGCCAGCACTTCGATTTCGCCGGTGGCCATTTCGCGGTTAACGTTGCGCTCTTCGCGCGCACGCACGGTACCGGTAATTTGGATGCAGAACTCATTACGCAGTTCGGAAGCCAGTTTTAATGCATCCGCACGATCCGGATCGAAAAACACCTGCACGATGCCTTCACGGTCGCGCATATCGATGAAGATAAGGCTACCGAGATCACGACGACGGTTGACCCAACCACACAGGGTCACTTGCTGCCCCACGTGGGACTGACGTAGCTGTCCGCAATATTCTGTACGCATGAGATATCCCTTAACTTAGCCGCAGGCGGATGTTGCCTGCCTTGCAGGCGACGAGGTCGCAGCTTTGCTGAATGTCACTACTGACTGAAAAAAGGCGGCTATTATACTGGAAATTCTTGCAGACGATAAGCCCGACGCAGTTTGTACGCTGCTTTGCTGTGCGCTTATTGTCTGTGCTCACAAAAATTAACAAAATTTGTTACCCTGGAGCCGAATTAGCAACGGTATTGTAGCGGCCTGACAACAGAACAAGATACGGGGATACCATGTTAGAACTCAATGCGAAAAAGACCGCGCTGGTCATTATTGATCTGCAGGAAGGCATTTTACCTTTTGCCGGCGGGCCGCACCGCGCCGACGAAGTCGTCGCGCGCGCGGCAAAGCTGGCTGAAAAATGCCGTCAACAGGGTTCGCCGGTGATCATGGTTCGCGTCGGCTGGTCCGCCGATTTCGCCGAAGCGTTAAAACAGCCGGTTGACGTGCAGGCTGGCGCCGCGCAGCTGCCGGACAACTGGTGGACCTACCCGGTGACGCTTGGCAAGCAGGATAGCGATATTGAAGTGACGAAGCGCCAGTGGGGCGCCTTTTACGGTACCGATCTTGAGCTACAGCTGCGCCGCCGCGGCATCGATACCATTATTCTGTGCGGCATCTCAACGAATATTGGCGTTGAATCCACCGCGCGCAACGCCTGGGAGCTCGGCTTCAATTTAATCGTCGCCGAAGACGCTTGCAGCGCCGCCTCCGCAGAACAACATCAGGGTAGCATGACGCACATTTTCCCGCGTATCGCCCGCGTGCGCAGCACCGAGGACATTCTCGTCGCCTTATGATTTATATCGGGCTCCCGCAATGGTCGCACCCTAAATGGGTGCGTCTTGGCATCACCGGCCTTGAAGAGTACGCCCGCCACTTCAACTGCGTGGAGGGCAATACCACGCTCTATGCCTTACCAAAGGCCGAGATCGTCGAACGCTGGTACCAGCAAACCCACGATGACTTTCGTTTTTGTTTTAAATTCCCGGCAACCATTTCGCATCAGGCGTCGCTGCGCGACTGCGATGATTTATGCCATGAGTTTTTCACCCGTCTGGCGCCGCTGGAATCGCGCATCGGTCAGTACTGGCTACAGTTACCTGCCGCCTTCGGCCCGCGCGACCTCCCTGCCCTGTGGCGTTTTCTCGAGACGCTACCGAAAAACTTCACTTACGGCGTCGAAGTTCGCCACCCTGAGTTTTTCAGCAAAGGTGACGCCGAACAGCAGCTTAATCGCGGGCTGCATCAGCGTAACGTGAATCGGGTAATCCTCGACAGCCGCCCGGTACATAGCGCCGTCGCGCGCAACCCAGCGATGATCGACGCGCAGAAAAAGAAGCCCAAAGTGCCTGTGCATGCGGTCATGACCGCCCGGCAGCCGATGGTACGTTTTATCGGCAGCGACAATATGGCGCAGAACCGCGAATTGTTTCGCGTCTGGCTACAGACGCTGCCCAAATGGCAGCAATCAGCCACGCCGTGGCTTTTCCTGCATACGCCGGATATTGCTCAGGCGCCTGAACTAGTCGATAACCTCTGGCAAGATCTGCGCGCCGCGCTGCCGGAAGTAGGCCCTGCGCCGTCAATTCCGCAGCAATCCTCGCTTTTCTGATATCCTGCTATGATAGTCGGAGCCACCTGACATAATTAAAGGGAGTTTTGGGTATGGTCAGCGCGCTGTATGCGGTTTTGGGTGCGTTATTGCTAATCAAGTTTTCCTTCGACGTGGTACGTTTGCGCACGCAGTACCGCGTCGGCTACGGCGACGGCGGGTTTAGCGAGCTGCAGGTCGCGATTCGCGTTCACGGCAATGCCGTGGAATACGTCCCGATCGGGCTTATCTTACTGCTGTTCATGGAAATGAACGGCGCGCTAACCTGGATGGTGCACGTCTGCGGTATTTTGCTGATTACCGGGCGCCTGATGCACTCCTACGGTTTTCATCATCGTCTGTACCGCTGGCGGCGTTCAGGAATGAGCGCCACCTGGTGCTCGCTGTTGCTGATGGTGCTGGCTAACCTGTGGTATATGCCCTGGGAGTTGGTTTTCTCCCTGCGTTAGCGCACAATACGCCGTTTTCGTTTTTTCGGGTTTAACGTTATGTCTCACCGCGATACGCTTTTTTCCGCGCCGATTGCCAGCCTCGGCGACTGGACCTTTGATGAACGGGTAGCCGAAGTCTTCCCGGATATGATCCAGCGTTCTGTTCCTGGCTATTCCAATATTATTTCTATGATCGGCATGCTGGCTGAGCGTTTTGTTCAGCCAAACACCCAGGTTTACGATCTCGGCTGCTCGCTGGGCGCCGCGACGCTTTCCGTGCGCCGCAATATTGCGCATCCGGGATGCAAGATTATCGCTATTGATAACTCTCCGGCGATGGTAGAACGTTGCCGTCGCCATATCGATGCCTATAAGGCGCCGACGCCGGTTGAGGTTATTGAAGGCGACATTCGCCATATCGCCATTGAGAATGCTTCGATGGTGGTGCTGAACTTTACTATTCAGTTCCTCGAACCGAGCGAACGTCAGGCCATACTCGATAAAGTCTATCAGGGGCTGAATCCGGGCGGCGCGCTGGTGCTATCGGAGAAATTCAGCTTCGAAGACGCTAACGTCGGCGAACTGTTGTTCAACATGCACCATGATTTCAAACGCGCCAACGGCTATAGCGAGCTGGAAATCAGCCAGAAGCGCAGCATGCTGGAAAACGTCATGCTGACCGATTCAGTAGAAACCCATAAAGCGCGCCTGCGCCAGGCCGGTTTTGAACATGCCGAACTGTGGTTCCAGTGCTTTAACTTTGGCTCGCTGGTGGCGGTGAAGTCCGAGGGTGAGCAATGATTGATTTCAGTAATTTCTATCAGCTGATCGCGAAAGGCCCCCTTTCTCACTGGCTGGAAACGCTGCCCGCTCAGGTCGCCGCCTGGCAGCGCGATGCGCTGCACGGCAAGTTTCGCGAATGGGAACGCGCCGTTGAGTTTCTCCCGGAACTGGCGCCGTGGCGTCTGGATTTGCTGCACAGCGTCACTGCGGAAAGCGAAACCCCGCTCAGCGAAGGCCATCAATTGCGAATTGAAAACCTGCTGAAAAACCTGATGCCGTGGCGCAAAGGCCCTTATTCGCTGTATGGCATCAATATCGATACCGAGTGGCGTTCCGATTTGAAGTGGGAACGTGTATTGCCGCACCTTTCCGATCTTACCGGTCGCACGATCCTCGATGTCGGCTGCGGCAGCGGTTATCACATGTGGCGGATGATCGGCGCTGGCGCGCATCTGGCGGTGGGTATCGATCCGACGCAGCTTTTTTTATGCCAGTTTGAAGCCGTTCGTAAACTCATTGGCAACGATCAGCGCGCGCACCTGCTGCCGCTCGGCATTGAACAACTGCCGGCGCTGGAAGCCTTTGATACCGTCTTTTCGATGGGCGTGCTTTATCATCGCCGCTCCCCGCTGGACCATCTGTGGCAACTCAAAGATCAGCTCGCGCCGGGCGGCGAACTGGTACTGGAAACGCTGGTAGTTGAAGGCGACGAAAACACCGTGCTGGTGCCCGGCGACCGCTATGCGCAAATGCGTAACGTCTACTTCATTCCTTCCGCCGCCGCGCTGAAGCAGTGGCTTGAGAAGTGCGGATTTATCGATGTGCGTATTGTTGATACCTGCGTGACCACCAGTGAAGAGCAGCGCCGCACCGAGTGGATGACGACTGAATCACTTGCTGATTTCCTCGACCCGCATGACAGCAGCAAAACGCTGGAGGGCTATCCGGCGCCGCTGCGAGCGGTGCTCGTCGCGACCAAACCAGAGACCCAACAGTCGTTGGCGAAAAAAGCGGCCGAAGCCCGGGCTTAACGTACCCTCTCCTGATAGCCACGTGTGCTGGATAAAAAAAGGCCCCTGTTGAAATTGCAGGGGCCTGGTACGGGCAATCATCATATTGGGCGACATGATGTGCAGCAAAAAACGTTGAGCTGCGCGGCCTAACCGCGCGCGGCAGAAATAATCTGTCTCATTTCCGCCACCGCTTCGCCATTAACGGCATAGCGGCAATATTCATCGGCATCGGCGTCGGTGGACATCGATAGTCCCGGATTACGAAAGCGCATCGGCGATGGCAACCATTGCCCCGCGGAGCTATGCACTTCTTTGACGCCCGCCTGCAAAAATTGTTGCAGATTGGCAGCCCGCACTCCCGCTCCGGCCATAATGATTGGAGTATCACCCAGCGCAATTAGTTCCATAATTTTTGCAAGACCTTGTTCCGCTGTCGGCTGCTGGCCGGAAGTGAGGATCCGCGCAACGCCCAATTCAGCAAGAGAAAACCAGGCCTGGCGCGGGTCGGCGCACATATCAAAGGCCCGGTGGAAGGTCACCGCCAGCGGGCCTGCCGCTGCCATAATTTTTTCCATGCGGGCGATATCAACCTGGCCGTCAGCATTAAGAACGCCAATAACCAACCCGGGAAATCCCAACTCCCTGACCGTCGCCACATCATCCAGCATGGCGGCAAACTCGCCGGTGGTGTAGCAAAAATCGCCGCCGCGCGGGCGAATAATGGGATGAACCGGGATCGAGACTTTTTCTCGCACCGAACGCAGAACGCCCAGCGATGGCGTTAAACCGCCCTCCTGCGGCGCGGCGCACAGCTCGACGCGATCGGCGCCGCGCCGCTGCGCCTCTAGCGCACACTCCATGCTATAGCAGCAGACTTCCAGCAACGTCATTCCCTTCTCCATTTTCTTCATGGGCAACACAGCATGTCACGAATTACCATCACAGAAGCCGTGCCGCTTCACACTGTTAAGCATCGGCTTGCTCACTGGCGATGATTTGTTCGATCGACCAGGGATGAAATTTGATGGTCACTTTGCCGTCGCTCACCGCCAGCGTAGGGTTCGGCAAACGCTCGCGCTCCCCTTTCGGCGAACTGGTTTTCACGAAAATCCCCGGCTGACTGAGCCCATCATCAGCAAGTAGCGCCAGCGCGCGGGCGTTCAAGGTTTCCGGGTCACCCGGCAGCACAATTTCGATATGTTCCCAGCCTTCGTGCGGATAGCGTTTTTCCCCCGGCCAGGGGAGCTCTACCACCGTAAAGCGCCAATGAGCGATGCAGATAGGCTCTGCGAGTGTGAACAGGCAAATGGGTCGGCCATTAATTAGGTTTTCCGATAGCAGCGTGCCACAGCGTTCCAGCCCCTGACGCCAGCGCTCCGCCGTTGTATTTTGATGGCAGCGTAGCGAAATATGATCGGCCTCCAGCGGCGCGATATCCAGCCCCAGACGATCCGCCAGCGCCTGTAGAGCATCGCTAAAACGCGGTAAATCTGCGGAAATATCATTCAGTTCATCAATTTGCTGCCAGTTCGCCATCTTGCGCCTCGGTCATCGCTAAAAAGGCTAATTTATCCTGTTTCATGGTCCCGACCAACCAGCAATCTGTGTCGTGGAATGACGAATGGTTATTCATTAAGCGTGCCGCTTTACAACTCGTGCGCGGTGCTGACGGCTGGGCGCAAATGCAGTATACTCCCGCCTTAATTTGTCCATGTTCCGGCGCCGCCCCGCAGGGGTTGTCGCGCCTTAAAAGTAAGGTATTCCGGTGAATATTCAGGCTCTTCTCTCAGAAAAAGTCAGCCAGGCCCTGATCGCGGCAGGTGCGCCTGCCGATTGCGAACCTCAGGTCCGCCAGTCAGCAAAAGTTCAGTTCGGCGACTATCAGGCCAATGGCGTGATGGCGGTGGCCAAAAAACTGGGCATGGCGCCGCGACAACTTGCAGAGCAGGTCCTGTCTCATCTCGATCTGAACGGCATTGCCAACAAGGTTGAAATCGCCGGCCCGGGCTTTATCAATATTTTCCTCGACCCGCTGTTCCTGGCGGAAAACGTCAATCGCGCGCTACAATCCGACCGTCTTGGCGTCGCTAAACCGCAGGCGCAGACTATCGTCGTCGATTACTCCGCGCCGAACGTGGCAAAAGAGATGCACGTCGGCCATCTGCGCTCAACCATCATTGGCGATGCATCTGTACGCACGCTGGAATTCCTTGGTCATAAAGTTATTCGCGCTAACCACGTCGGCGACTGGGGCACCCAGTTCGGTATGCTGATCGCGTATCTGGAAAAGCAGCAGCAGGAAAATGCCGGTGAAATGGCGCTGGCCGACCTCGAAGGTTTCTACCGCGAAGCGAAAAAACACTATGACGAGGACGAAGCCTTCGCCGAGCGCGCGCGTAGCTACGTAGTGAAGCTGCAGGGCGGCGATGAGTACTTCCTGCAGATGTGGCGCAAACTGGTCGACATCACCATGTCGCAAAACCAGATCACCTACGACCGTCTTAACGTAACCCTGACCCGCGATGACGTGATGGGTGAAAGCCTGTACAACCCGATGCTGCCGGGGATCGTCGCTGACCTGAAAGCCAAAGGTATGGCCGTCGAGAGCGAAGGCGCGACCGTGGTCTTCCTTGATGAATACAAAAACAAAGAAGGCGAACCGATGGGCGTCATCATCCAGAAAAAGGATGGCGGCTACCTCTACACTACCACCGATATCGCCTGCGCGAAGTACCGTTACGAAACGCTGCATGCCGACCGCGTTCTCTATTACATCGACTCCCGTCAGCACCAGCACCTGATGCAGGCGTGGACCATCGTGCGTAAAGCCGGCTATGTACCGGAGTCCGTACCGCTGGAACACCACATGTTCGGCATGATGCTGGGTAAAGATGGGAAACCGTTTAAAACCCGCGCCGGCGGCACCGTTAAACTGGCCGATCTGCTGGACGAGGCGCTGGAACGCGCACGCCGTCTGGTTGCCGAGAAGAACCCGGATATGCCGGCCGACGAGCTGGAAAAACTGGCTAACGCCGTTGGTATCGGCGCGGTGAAATATGCAGACCTGTCGAAAAACCGTACCACCGATTACGTCTTCGACTGGGACAACATGCTGGCGTTCGAAGGTAATACCGCGCCTTACATGCAGTATGCCTACACCCGCGTACTCTCCGTGTTCCGCAAAGCGGGGATCGACGAAAGCGCGCTGTCTGCCGCGCCGGTGGTTATTAGCGAAGATCGCGAAGCGCAGTTGGCCGCACGCCTGCTGCAGTTCGAAGAAACGCTGTCCGTGGTAGCCCGTGAAGGTACTCCGCACGTAATGTGTGCCTACCTGTACGATCTGGCCGGCCTGTTCTCTGGTTTTTACGAACACTGCCCGATCCTCAGCGCGGAAAGCGAAGAGACCCGTAATAGCCGCCTGAAGCTGGCGCTGCTGACGGCGAAGACGCTGAAGCTGGGTCTCGATACGCTGGGTATCGAAACCATCGAGCGCATGTAAACTCTAACCCGGCG